>NZ_JAAOMA010000007.1:0-163018 GCF_011602385.1 Chromobacterium fluminis
GATCAATTCCGCCCCCAGCGGCTCCGGCTCCCGCTGGCGCCAGATGGCGGCATGCAACTGCGAGCGCAAATCCTGCAACAACGCCTCGCCGCGTTCCAGTACCCGGTAGCGGCCCTGCCAGCCCAAGGCCAGCACCAGTTCGTAAAGCTCCAGCAAAGGGGTGGGCGATGGCTCGTGGCGCAGCCAGCGCTGCAGGTCGGCGAAGGCGTCCTCCCCGCCCCAGGCGTCGTCGTGGAACTCCACCAAAAGGCTGCGCTCGCCGTCGTAGGGCTGCTGGCCGGCGCCGCGCGCCGCGTCGTTGCAGACTTCGTCCAGATAGGTGCACAGCAGATAGGAGGCGTCCTGGGCCTGTTGCCACTCGCAGCCGGACGCGGCCAGGCGTTCGCGATAGAGCTTGAGTTCCAGACCCAGCTGGGCGCGGATCTGCGCCTGACTCTCCGCCGCGCCGCCTTGCAGCCGCTGTAATTGCAGCACCGCCGGCAAGGCGTGGGAAATGAAGGGGTTGTCCCATTGCGCTTGTTGCAAGCCTGCCTTGAGCAGGCCGCCGCGCGCGCTGGAGCGCTGGTAGATCACCGGCGCGTCGTCGGGTTCGGCCTGCGCCCTGCCCGCGCCCGCGCCCGCCGTCGGCGGCGCGGCGGGCGGGAGCGCCAGCGGCAAGGCGTTCAAGGCTTCCGGCTCGGCTTCGGTGTCCAGCGTAGACACTTGCTGGCCCGGCATCAGCAAGGGCAGGTTTTCCAGCCGGCTGCGCATCGCGCCCTCCAGCATGCCGCTGTTCAGGTGCGCGGCGGAGGCCCGGCGGAAGATGGAGGAAAAATTGTGCAGCAGATTCATTTGGGTTCACTCTTTCGGCTATTGGGTTTTGAACCTGTTTTACGATCCCGCGAATACGCGCGGCGGATCGAAAACAAGTTCTAAGCGACCTTGCCTTCGCGCAGTCCCCAGGCCTCAAACCGCAAGTCCTGGAAATCCCCGACGATGCGCAGCGCCAGCGCCGAGCCGGCGAAGGCCTGCGCCCAAAACGGGTCGCTGGATTCCACTTCGAAGTACACGCTCTGCGCGTAGTACGGCACCTGGCGCGGCGGGTTGGGCGCCGGAATCAGCCGCGCGCCCGGCAATTGCAGGTCCACCAGTTTCTGGATCTGCTCCACCGCGCCCAGCTTGGCCTGCTGCGGCAAGAGCTGGCGCAGCTTGTCCGCCGGCATCGCCGCGGAGAAGGCGAACACCATCTTCTGCAGCTTCCACTGGCGGTCCACCACGCAGACATGAACCTGGTCGCCGCGGTCTTCGAACTTCAACGGCAGCACCGGGGTTTCGATCACCCTGGCCAGCGCGTAGCGCAAGGTGGCCGCCAGCGGCTCGAACCCGGCTTGCAGGTCGTTGTGCTGATAGACGAACTCCCGTTCGGCCAAGGCTTCGTCCACGCCGGGCAGCACGCTGAGCCGGCCCAGCAGGCCGATCAGTTCCTGGAACAGCAAGGCCGGCGGCAGCGGGTCGAAGGCGTCCAGGTGGGCCAAGCGCATCCGGTATTCGGCGATGCCCTGGCGCAGCATCAGTTCCACCAGATCCGCCAAGCCGCCGCCGGCGGACAACACCCGCAAGCCGGCGCTGCCGGCCAGCCGCACTTGCAGCGTGCTCTGCAACTCCTCAATCAGCGCGCGCAGCGTCTGGTGGGCGCGGCTATCCAAGAGCGGCGGAATGAAACGCGGGTCCAGCAGCAGAGTCAGCGCGCTGCTGCGCCCGGCCACCCGGGCGAAGGGCAAGGCGGTTTCGTCGGCGCGCAATTGCGATTGCCAGCACAGCCGCGTCATCATGCGGCCGGTTTCCAGCGTCAGCCGGCGCGGCGAGCCCGGCGCGTCCAGGCCCACGCTGAGATCGGGCACCTCGGTGGCGGCCGCGTGGTAGCGCGCGGCCGCCGACGCGTCGCCGAAGGCCATTTCCGGGCCGCCGCAACCGGCGGCCGGCAGCGCCAGGCAGGCGATGTCGCCGGCCTGGGCATCCGAGGTGTCCAGCGGCGCCGGCAAGGGGTCGTGAGCCGGCAGCGCGAACGGGGTGCCGTCCGGCAATACGCCTTCCGCGGCGCGCAAGCCCAAGCGGCCGAGTCCCAAACCGTCGCTGTCCACGTCCAGCCGGGAAAAGCCCCAGCCATGGTTGGAGGTCTGGCGCAGGCGCAGGCCGAACTGATGGGCCAAGTGGCGCTCCTGCTGCTGAAAATGCTGGGTTTCTATCAACATGCCGTCGCTCCAGGCGACGGGTCCTACAGGCAAAGCGCTCATGGGCTTTCCTCCAAATGGGCGATGGGCGCCTTGCGCGTCTTGCGCCAAGGCTTGCGGCCGGGCTTGGCCGGCGGCGGCGACGCGGCCGGGGCCGCCGCGGGGACGTCCGCCAACGGCGCGGCGGCGGGCCGCAACGCGTCGACGATGCGGTTGCGTTCCAGCAGCACCGCCAGATGGATCAGCTGGCGGCCGTCCACCCGGATGCGCAGCGGCGCGTAGCCGGGCGGCTTGCTGGCGAAATCGGCGTCCGCCAACAGCCAGACCGGGTCCGATCCGGAGGCCGGCAGCAGCACTTGCTGCACCTGGTTGGGCGCCACCACGTGGCGGGATTCGGCCGCCACTTCGCGGCCGCGCTGGGCGCAGCTGGAATCCTCCAGCCCGGCTGGCGGCAGCCAATTGGCCTCACGCACCACGTACAGGCAGACCTGCACCGGTCGCGGCCCGCCGCCGCTGTTGTTGAGCTGACCGCCGCCCACCAGGGTGACGTGCAGCTGGCGCGGCCCGTCGTCTCCGCGCGAGGAGAACAGCGAGGAGCAGCCTGCCAGGCCAGCCAGCGCGCACAGCAGCAGCGCGCGCCGGACAAAGGAGAAGGAGGTCATTAGCTCAAAGTCATGGTGATGGTCTGGGAAGGCGCCACCGTCTGCCCGGCGGTGTTCTGGTTATTGGGCAGATTGGTGTCGGTCAGCCGCGTCTGCGGCGCGCCCTGGATCAGCACCTTGCCTGAGCCGGTCACGTGGCGGGACAGCGCCGCCACCGTGCCGGAGGCCACTCCGCCCATTGAGCCGCCCTCGTCGCCGTGGGTCATCGGAATGATGGTGTTGAGGTTGTGCACCGGCCCGCCGGCGTAAATGATGGTCGGCACATTGGGCACCGCCTCCGGCTTGTTGGCGATATTGGCGTAGGTGGACGGAATCCCCAGCGGCGGGGTCTTGCAGACATCGGAGGCCGCCAGGGCCATGCCGCCGGCGGAACAATTGGCGAACATCGCGTTTCTCCTTTAGGCGACGTGGATTTGACCGGCGTCCAGCTTCAACAGCGAAGCCGAGCTCAGCGCGGTGCTCTTGGCGTGCAGCCCCATGTGGCGGTCCGCGTGCAGCAGCAGGCTGCCGCAGTGCTCGGCGTCGGTGCCGCCGATATGGGTCTGCCTTTCCTGCGCCGCGGTGGCGATGGCCTGGGCGCGGCTGTTGAGCTGTCGGCCGCTCAGGCTCAGCTCACCGTCGGCGCACAGATGCAGTTCGGCGGCGTGCAGTTGCACGCTGGCCGCCCCCAGCTCCAAGCGGCAAACGCCGCCCGGCTGCGGGCGCTCCAGAATGGCCAACACCCAGCAAGCCTCATCCGCCGCCGCCAGCTGCACCAGATCGCCGCGCTGCGGCCGCACAAGGCAACTGAAGGCGGCTCGCGCCTGGCGCAGCGCGCCGGACGGCAGCCGGACCAGCCATTCGCCTTCCTTTTCGCCTTGCGCGCATACTCTCGCCGGCAGCCATTCCTGGCTGGGCCGCGGCGTCGGCGCGGCCACGCGCAGCGCGCGCAGCACCGGATCGGATTCGGCCGGCGTTTCGGCCCAGGCCAGGGCGCTTTCTTGCATCCATGTCATCATGCGGCTCCTCTAGGTCCGGGCTGCGCCTGTTGCCGCCAAGCCCGGTCTTGCTCAAGTTTGCTATCGTCGAACAGCGCGCCGGCGGTGTCCGCCGCGCTCCATGCGCCGCGCGGCTGGCCTAGCAGCCTGCCGCCCCGGCAATCGCAGCCGGACAGCTTCACCGACTGCAGCACGGCGCCGCTGGCGTCCAGCCCGCGCAGATTGGCGCCTGACAGGTTGACCTGTTCCAGCCGCGCCTGCCGCAGCGACAGCCGCGGCGCGTTCAATTGCTCAAAGGCGCAATCCTCCAAGCGCGCGCCGTCGAACATGGCCTGCTCCAGATCGGCCTCGCGCGCCTGCACCCTGCGCAGCCGGGCCTGGTCGAAACTGGCGCCGGCCAGGCGGCTGGAGCGGATGGCCCCGCCGTTCCAGACGCTGTGCGACCAGGCGGCCTGTTTCAGCTCGCAGTGGTCCAGCGCCATATGCTCCAGTTCGCAATCTATCCAGCGCGCGTTCACGCCGCGGCAGCCGCTCAGCGCCACGCGCCGCGCCTGGCTTTGGCCGTGAATGAAGTTGTGCAGCTCGGCCTCCTCCACGCTGAAGCCGTCCAGCTGATTGCGTATCCAGGCGCTGTCCGACCAGCGGCCGCCCTGCAGCCTCCATTCCCGCAGCCGGCAGTCCACGAAAGAGCCGTGCTCGCTGCGAACATCGCTGACGCGCCAGCCGGCGGCGTCCAGTTCCACGCAGGAAAAATCCCGTTGCCGCCCGCCGCGCCACTCGGCCCCGGACGCGATCACCCGCTGCCAGCCCACCCGCTCCAGTTCGCACTCCTCCCAGACGCAGTCGATGAACTGGCTGTCGGCGCAGCCCATCTCGCGCCAGACGCAACGCTCGAAGCGATTGGTTTCGAAGCGGCAATTGACGAAGCGCGCTTCCTCGAAGCGGCACTGCCGCCAGTGCACGCGCTCGAAACTGCAATCGATGTAGACCACGCGGCTCAGCGTCTCCGCCGGCGGCGCGTTGAAGCGCTGTCCTTCCACCACGGCGGGCAACTCTCCGGCCAGCTCCCGCAGCGAGGCCTCCCGCGCCGCGCTCATTGCGCCCTCCTCGGCCAATCCTGGCGTCCGGTTTCCAGATTGCCGCGCCAGCCTCCGCCGGACGGGGGCCGCATCCAGGCGGTTTTGACGTCGATCAGATTGCAGCCCTCCATCCGGCTGTCGCCCAAGCTTGCGCCGTAGAACAGCGCGTCTTTCAACGCGCAAGCTTCGAAGCGGGCTCGCTCCAGTTCGGCGTGGGTGGCGTTAAGGCCGTCCAGCGCGCAGCCCCGCCAGAGAGAATCCGGCGCCCGCAAGCGTTGCGCGTGCAATTGCGGGCAGGCGCAGTGTTCCATCCGCAGCTGCGCCGCGTCCAGATCCTGCCAACTGCAAGACAGCAGTTCGCAGTCTTCCAGCCTCGCCTGGCGCAGAGAGCTGCCGTGCGACACCACGCCGAAACGCTGCTGGCAGCGCTGCCAGACGCTGGCGGACAGGTCAGTGTCCAACGCGCTGAACTTCAACAGCCGGCATTGCCGCCAGCCACTGCGCGGCAGCTGGCATTCCACTAGCCCCAGTCCGTCGGCCTGCACCCCGGTGAAGCGCCAGTCCTCTGCGCGAACCCGGCACCAATTGACTTGATCCCAACGCAACTGACCAACCCGGCCGCCGGCGCCGCCCTCGCCCTGCACGGTGACCGCTCGCCAGGCGCCGCCGTTGACGGCAATATCGTCCAGCCGGCAATCCTCTATGCCCAGCTGAGCCAGTTCAACGCCGTTCCAGACGCTGGCGCCCAGATTGCAGCGGTTCAGGCCGCCGCCGGTCCAGCGCACCGCATCCAGCACGGCGCCGGCCAGCGAGCAATCGACGAACTGCACTTGTTCCAGCCGGCATTGCCGCCAGCGGCCGTGGTCCAGCTTGCAGCGTTCGAAGCGCACCTGATTCAGCTCGCGGCCGTCGAAAACCAGGCCGCTCAGATCGGCGTCGCGTATGGTCAGCTCGCTCCAGGGACCGCGTTCGCTTTGCAGCCGCGCGCGCCAGTCTTCGTCGTCGGCCGCCGCTTGCGGCAGGCCGGCCAAGGCGTTTTCATTGGCGCGGACAAAGGACTGCAGCCGGGTTTGCGCCGCCTGCGCCTCGCGCAAGTCCTCGTGGCTTTGTTCCAGCCGCGCGCGGATATCGGCGCGGTCGCGCGGCGACGGCGCGAAACGCGGGTGATCGGCGGAGTCGAGTATCTGTTCCCAGACCCAGCCGCGGGCCGGATCCGGCATCAGCGCGTGATCGGCCAACAGCAAGGGGTCTTGATCATCCAAACGGGAGCGGCGTTCGGCGAAGGCGGCCAGTTCCGCCAGCCGTTCAGGCTCGGCGGCGTCCTTGAAGCCCAACGCCAGCCGGCCGACGCAGTCGTCCAATACGTAATCCAGCGGCAGAAAGCCGTTCCACCACATCACGCCCAGGTCCGCGTCCGGCAGCAGCCACACTGTCTGCAGCGCCAGTTCCGGTCGTTCGTCCAATGGGCCGTCCCCTCGCCCCGCCAGCAGCAGCGGTCGCAAAGCCGGCAGCCGTCCCTGGACTTCTCCGCCGCGAAAGCCGCTGAGCGCATACGGCGCTTGAGCCGGCCAGCAGGCCTGATCCGACCACTGGTCCGGCGCCGCCTGTTGGAAAAAGCGCAGATCGGTGGCCGCCGGCCATCCCATATGGCTGCCGTCGTCCGCCATCGCTTGCGGCGAGCCGGCGAAGCGAGGCTGCCATTGGCGGCGTTCCGGCCAGTCGCTGCCCAGCGGCCCCATCGCCGCCAGCGGCGCCGGGCTCACGCTCAAGCCGCGAATCCGTTGCAAGGGCGGCGTCGCGTGGCGTTGCCCAAAAGGGTTTTCCCCTTGAAGACCTGCCGCGGCCTGGCGCGGGTCCAGCGCCAGGCTGGCCTCGACGCGGCCGCCGTCCAGACGCGGCTGCGCCCGGCAGCTCGCGATCTTGCGCACGCCGCCCAGCTCGGCCTCGGCCAGCCAGTCCAGCGCGCCGGCGCCGGCCGCCGGGCCGCGATAATGCGCGCTGCCCAGCAGCAACCATTCGGCGCGCAGCTTGGGCATTGCCGGTTCGAACAGCGGCAAGGCCGGGTTGGCCGCCTTGATCGCCTCCCAGCATGCGGCCTCGTGCGCCAGGATGAAGGGATCGCTCAGGCGGAAACCGATGCCGACGCCGATGCGCAACATGGCTTGGGAGCCGATCTGGGTGCGCGACGAGGAAACAAGCGCCGCCTGGGGTTTGATATGACGCAAGGGCATCAGCTTTTGACCTCCATGCCGACTTTTTTCAGATCCACGCCGGTGTCCGAGTAGGACGCGCCGGTGTAGGAGTATTCGAATCCGGTGACAGAGCTGCTGAAGCCCTTGCTGCTGACATCCGAGCCCACCGAACTGATGCTGGAGCCGGTGGATGACATGCTGCTACCCACCGCCTTGGTTTCGGAACCGGTCAGCGAGGTGTCGCTGCCTGTCAAGGACACCGATACGCCGGTAGTGGACGCCGAGCAGCCGGTGACGCTGACATCGGCCCCGGTGGTGGACATCTTGCTGCCGGTCACGCTGGTGGCGCTGCCGGTGGTCGACATATCGGTGCCAGTCACGCTGATCGAAGTGCCGGTGTCCGACATCGAGGTGCCGGTCACACTCTTGGAGCTGCCGGTGACCGAGCAACTATTGCCGGTGACGCTGCTGTCCGTGCCGGTGTAGGACGAGGACACTCCGGTCATGCTTTGTGACATGCCGGTGGCCGACACGCTGGTGCCGGTCATCGAGCAAGAAATGCCGGTCATGCCCTGTGAGGTGCCGGTCACCGAAGTGCTGGTGCCGGTCAGGCTGGTGGACACCCCGGTAAAGCTGGTGGACACCCCGGTGAAACTGGTATCCACGCCAGTGAAGCTGGTGGACACGCCGGTAAAGCCGGTGGACACCCCGGTGAAGCCGGTGGACACGCCGGTAAAGCTGGTGGACACCCCGGTGAAACTGGTGGACAGACCGGTAAAGCTGGTATCCACCCCTGTGAAGCTGGCCGACAGGCCGGTGAAGGACACCGACACCCCGGTGTAACTGATCGACGCACCGGTGACCGAGGTCGACGTGCCTTTCACATCGATGTTCTGGTCCTGGCCCACCGCCTCCGAGCTGTTGCGCTCGGTGGTCTGCTGCATGTCGCGCTCGGCGTGTACCATCACTCGCTCAGCGCCGCGCTGATCATCGAAGGTGATCTGACTGGCGTTGCTGTAGCGGCCCTGCTTCAAGGAACGCGTAACCAGGCCGGTATAGCGGATGTCTTTCGGCAAGTCGTAAGGCGTCGGGTTGTCGCCGTTGTAGACGATGCCGGTGATCATGGGCCGGTCCAGATCGCCGTCCACATAGGTGACCAGCACTTCCTGGCCCACCCGCGGCATTGCCAGCACGCCCCAGCCCTTGCCGGCCCAGGCTTGCGACACCCGAATCCAGCACGAGGCGTCTTCTTCCTGGGTCTTGTAGCGATCCCAGTGGAAGTGGACGCGGATGCGGCCTAGCTTGTCGGTATGGACCTCCGCGTTTACTGGCCCCACCACGGTCGCGCTCTGGATGCCGGGCAGGATGGGCTTGGGCGTCAGCCTCAGTGGCCGGAACGGACGGTCGTCCGCCATCGCGCGGAACACGCACATCACATTGCGGCCCTGGCCGCTGCTGTCCGGCCCGTCTTGCAGAAAGGTCAGCTCGCTGGCCGCCACGTAGTAGCGGCGGTTGCGCGCCGCGTCCGGGTGGCCGTCCAGCGTGAAGGCCCCGCCGGTAGCCAGGCCGCGGGCGTTGGCGGTGCCGGTGAGCTGGTGGGAGTCCGCCTGCAGCGCCTCCAGCCGCAGCCGCGCCAGCCGGTCGCCGCCGGCCTGATCGCTGTAGCCGGCGCCGTAGTCGTAATGCTCCAGCCGGATGCCGTCCAGGCTGGTCTGAGCCTCCTGAGCATCGCTGTCCAAGCGGTTGGACGGCGCGTGGTAGTCGAAGTCGCGCAGCGCGACATTGGTCGGCCGCACCCGCCGCCCGCGTTGCAGCCGCTGCACGCCTTCCCGGCCCGGCACCGGACGGAATTCGTCGCCGTCCGGCAGGAAGCGCAGCCGGCCGTAGCCGGCGGCCAGGTCGTCGAAGCGCTGGGTGTCGGACAGCACCACCACATGACGCTCCGGCTGGTGCTCGACCCAGAAGTAAATGCCCTCGTCCTCCAGCAGTCGCTTGACGAAGTTGAGGTCGGACTCCAGGAACTGCACGCAGTATTCGCGCGGCTCGTAGGCGTGTTCCAGTTCGAAGCGGAAGTCCGGCCGCTGATGCTCGCCGAACACCTGCTCGACGATCTGCGGCACCGTCAGTTGCTGGAACACGCGGCAGTTCTGGTTCTCGGCCAGGAAGGACAACCAGCTGCCCAGTTCCAGCGTGTAGGTGTAGCTGTCCTGGGTCTGGCCGCTGTCGTAGCCGCCCAGCACCTGGCAGTGGAAAGGCCGGACGCCCTCGTCGCCCAGGTCGATGTCCACCGTCAGTTGCGAACCGAGCAGGCTGTCCAGATCCAGCGCCGGATCGGCGCAGGCGATGTCGAGCTGGTAGCTGGGTTCCTGCGACAGACGCTCGTCCGCCTTGAAGCTCAGCGCGACGCTGTCCGCGTCCAATAAAGGGCTGTGCAGTTCGATCAAGCGCATGTCTGCCCCCCTTTCCCGTGAACAAACCTTGGGCGCGTCATTAGCTCTTCACCTGCATGCCCAGCTTTTTCAGATCCACTCCGGTGTCCGAGTAGGACGCGCCGGTATAGGAGTAGCTGACCCCTGTGGTAGAGCAACTGGAGCCGGTGCTGGACACGCTGGAGCCGGTGCTGCTGACCGAGGAACCGGTGGTGGACATGCTGGAACCGGTGACGCCGGTGGACGAGCCGGTGACCGAGATCGACGAACCGGTGACGCTGGCGGAGGCGCCGGTGGTGGACACCGAGCAACCGGTGACGCTGGCGGACGAGCCGGTGGTGGACATAGAGCAGCCGGTGACGCTGGTGGACGAGCCGGTGGTGGACATCGAGGTGCCGGTGATGCTGGTGGACGAGCCCGTGTCCGACATCGAGGTGCCGGTCACGCTCTTGGAGGTGCCGGTGATCGAGCAGCTATTGCCGGTGACGCTGCTGGAGGTGCCGGTATAGGACGAGGACACCCCGGTCATGCTTTGCGACATACCGGTGGCCGACACGCTGGTGCCCGTCATCGAGGTGGACACGCCGGTCATGCTCTGCGAGGTGCCGGTCACCGAGGTGCTGGTGCCGGTCAGGCTGGTGGACACCCCGGTAAAGCTGGTGGACACCCCGGTGAACCCTGTCGAGATTCCGGTGAAACTGGTGGATACGCCGGTAAAGCTGGTCGACACCCCGGTAAAACCGGTGGAGACGCCGGTGAAGCTGGTGGACACCCCGGTGAAACTGGTGGACAGGCCGGTGAAGCTGGTCGATACCCCGGTGAAGCTGACCGACAGGCCGGTGAAGGACACCGACACCCCGGTGTAGCTGATCGAGGCGCCGGTGACCGAGGTAGACGTACCCTTGACCGAGATGTTCTTGTCCTGGCCCACCGCTTCCGAGCTGTTGCGCTCGGTGGTCTGCTGCATGTCGCGCTCGGCGTGCACCATCACTCGCTCAGCGCCGCGCTGATCATCGAAGGTGATCTGACTGGCGTTGCTGTAGCGGCCCTGCTTCAAGGAACGCGTAACCAGGCCGGTATAGCGGATGTCTTTCGGCAAGTCGTAAGGCGTCGGGTTGTCGCCGTTGTAGACGATGCCGGTGATCATGGGCCGGTCCAGATCGCCGTCCACATAGGTGACCAGCACTTCCTGGCCCACCCGCGGCATTGCCAGCACGCCCCAACCCTTGCCGGCCCAGGCTTGCGACACCCGAATCCAGCATGAGGCGTCCTCCTCCTGGGTCTTGTAGCGATCCCAGTGGAAGTGGACGCGGATGCGGCCCAGCTTGTCGGTATGCACCTCCGCGTTTACCGGCCCCACCACCGTCGCGCTCTGGATGCCGGGCAGAATGGGCTTGGGCGTCAGCCGCAGCGGCCGGAACGGACGGTCGTCCGCCATCGCGCGGAACACGCACATCACATTGCGGCCCTGGCCGCTGCTGTCCGGCCCGTCTTGCAGAAAGGTCAGCTCGCTGGCCGCCACGTAGTAGCGGCGGTTGCGCGCCGCGTCCGGGTGGCCGTCCAGCGTGAAGGCCCCGCCGGTAGCCAGGCCGCGGGCGTTGGCGGTGCCGGTGAGCTGGTGGGAGTCCGCCTGCAGCGCCTCCAGCCGCAGCCGCGCCAGCCGGTCGCCGCCGGCCTGATCGCTGTAGCCGGCGCCGTAGTCGTAATGCTCCAGCCGGATGCCGTCCAGGCTGGTCTGAGCCTCCTGAGCATCGCTGTCCAAGCGGTTGGACGGCGCGTGGTAGTCGAAGTCGCGCAGCGCGACATTGGTCGGCCGCACCCGCCGCCCGCGTTGCAGCCGCTGCACGCCTTCCCGGCCCGGCACCGGACGGAATTCGTCGCCGTCCGGCAGGAAGCGCAGCCGGCCGTAGCCGGCGGCCAGGTCGTCGAAGCGCTGGGTGTCGGACAGCACCACCACATGACGCTCCGGCTGGTGCTCGACCCAGAAGTAAATGCCCTCGTCCTCCAGCAGTCGCTTGACGAAGTTGAGGTCGGACTCCAGGAACTGCACGCAGTATTCGCGCGGCTCGTAGGCGTGTTCCAGTTCGAAGCGGAAGTCCGGCCGCTGATGCTCGCCGAACACCTGCTCGACGATCTGCGGCACCGTCAGTTGCTGGAACACGCGGCAGTTCTGGTTCTCGGCCAGGAAGGACAACCAGCTGCCCAGTTCCAGCGTGTAGGTGTAGCTGTCCTGGGTCTGGCCGCTGTCGTAGCCGCCCAGCACCTGGCAGTGGAAAGGCCGGACGCCCTCGTCGCCCAGGTCGATGTCCACCGTCAGTTGCGAACCGAGCAGGCTGTCCAGATCCAGCGCCGGATCGGCGCAGGCGATGTCGAGCTGGTAGCTGGGTTCCTGCGACAGACGCTCGTCCGCCTTGAAGCTCAGCGCGACGCTGTCCGCGTCCAGCAAGGGGCTGTGCAGTTCGATCAAACGCATGCGGTTTCTCCCGGTATGGCGGATTCGGCCGGCTCGGTCGGCGGCAACGGCACGCCCTCCCCGTCGTCGAAAATCAATTCCAGTTTGTCGGCGGCGCTCAAGCGCACGCTGCGCAAAGCGCGGTCGGCGGCGCGCGCTTCCAGCACGCCGCGGGCGATGGCCGGCATCACTCGCTGGCGCAGCAAGTCGCCTACCGCGCGGCCGCTGGCCGGGTGCCTGGCCACCGCGCGGGCGATCCAGTCCGCGGCCTCGGCGTCGGCGCGCCAGTCCAGGCCGTTGGCGCTCAGGCGCAGGCCGATGTCGTCCAGAGCCTGGCGCGCGATGCCGGCCAGGGCCGGTTCGCCCAGCGGCCGGAAGGCCACCACCCTCATCCGAGCCAACAAGGCAGGCGCGAAGCGGCGCTGCAAGCGTTCGCGCGCCAGCGCGTCCAGCCGGGACTGAGAGACTTCGGGCTCGGCGGCGCAGGCGGCCTCGATCTCGGCGTCGCCCAGATTGCTGGTCAGCAGAATCAGGCAGTTGCGGAAGTTGATGTGCCGCCCCTCTCCGTCCTCCATCCAGCCCTGATCGAACACTTGGTAGAACATTTCGTGCACGTCCGGGTGAGCGCGGTCGAACTCGTCCAGCAAGAGCACGCTGTAGGGCTTCTTGCGCACCGCCTCGGTCAAGCGGCCTCCGCGGCCGTAGCCGACATAGCCCGGCGGCGCGCCTTTCAGCGTGGACACGGTGTGGGCTTCCTGAAATTCGTTCATATTGAAGCGCAAGAGATTGCGCTCGCCGCCGAACAGCGCCTGCGCCAGTTCGGCCGCGGTCTGGCTCTTGCCGGTGCCGGTGGGGCCGGCCAGCAGCATCACCGCCAGCGGCCGGCGTGGATCGCCCAGGCCGGAGTGCGCCACTTGCAGCGCCTCCACGATGGCGTCCAAGCCGCTTTCCTGGCCTTGAATGCGCAGGTTCAGCCCCTCGCGCAGAGCCATCAGCCGCCGCGCCTCGTCCTGGGCCATCTGGGTGACCTGCACCTGGGTCCATTCCGACAGCACTTCAGCGATGGCGTGGGCGTCCACCCAGGGCCGCACCAGCCGATCGGCTCCGCTCAGGGTCTCGGCCCGCTCTGGATCGCCGGGGCCCGCTTCCAAATCGCCCAGCCAAGCGCCCACCTCGGCGCGCTGCTCGTTCAGGGCCGCGTCCAGTTCGTCGGCGCGCGCGGCGGTGTCGGCGCGCTCCCGCTCCAGTTCCGCCGCGTCTTCCGGCGCGGCCAGCCCCAGCTCCGCGTCGCTGGCGCGCCAGTTCAGCGCCTGTTCCAGCGTCATGGCGCGATGGCGCAGCCGGTCCAGCGCCGCCGGCTGGCAGCTCTGGCTCATCGCCACCCGCGCGCAAGCGGTGTCCAGCAAGCTGATGGCCTTGTCCGGCAGTTGCCGCGACGGCAGATAGCGGCGCGACAGCGTTACCGCCGAGCGCAAGGCGGCGTCGGCGATGCGTACGCCGTGATGGCCGGCGAAGCGCGGCGCGATCATGCGCAGCATGTCCACTGCGGTGTCGTCGTCCGGCTCGTCCACCGCCACGGTCTGGAAGCGGCGCACCAGGGCGGCGTCCGGCTCGATGAACTGCTTGTACTCCGCCCAAGTGGTGGCGGCCACCATGCGCAGCTGGCCGCGCGCCAGCATCGGTTTGATCAGGTTGGCCGCGTCGCCGGTGCCGGCGTTGCCGCCTGCGCCGATCAGGGTGTGGGTTTCGTCGCAGAACAAGATCACGGGCGCCGGCGCGGCGATCACCGCGTCTATCACCGAGCGCAGCCGCTGCTCGAACTCGCCCCGCGCGCCGGCGCCGGCTTGCAGCCTGGCCACGTCCAAGGCCCAGATCTGCGCGCCGCGCAGGCCCGGCGGCACTTCGCCGCGATGGATGCGCTGAGCCAGCGCCTCGGCCACCGCGGTCTTGCCGACGCCGGCCTCGCCCACCAGGATGGGGTTGTTCTGCCGACGCCGCGACAGCACGTCGATCACCGCGCGCAATTCGGCGTCGCGGCCTATCACCGGATCCAGCTCGCCGGCCGCCGCCTGCTCGCTCAGGCTCACCGCCCATTGCCGCAGCACCGCGCCGGGATCGGCGGCCTCGCCGGCGGCGGCCTGGCCAACGCTCCCGGCAGGCGCGTCGGCCGCTTCCGGCCAAGAACCGGCCAGCGCCTCGTATCGCTCGACGATGTCGTCCAGCGACAACTTCGCCAGCGCCTGGCCCACTCTATGCTGCAGCCAGCGCCGCGTCGGCTCTTCGTCCAGCCAGGCCAACAAGAGATGGCCGCTGCGCACCTTGGCGGCCGGCGCGGCCACCTGGCTCCAACTGATGGCCGGCGCCACGCTGCGTTCCAGCGCCGGCGAGATGTCGCGCAAGGATTCGCCGCCGGCCTCGGCGGCCTCCAGCGCCTTGCCCACGCGTTGCAGCGCGGCGGCCGGATCGCAATCCAGCGCCTCCAGCAAGAGCGCGACGTCGCCGCCGCCTCGGCGCAGCAGGCAAAGCAGCCAATGATCTAAATCCACCAACGCGTGCCGGCGCGAGCGCCCCAGCGCGGTGGCTTCCACCAAGGTGTCGTATGCGGTTGGGCCTAAGCGGCCGAAGATGCGTTCTCGGTTCACAGCGGATCCTGGAATGATTCATACACGGTGAGAGTCCGGAGCGAGACGCCAGGGCGGGACCATGCGTCCACCCCCAGGCGCATGCGCCCCACCTTGCCTGCCAGTTCCGGCCGGGTGCGGACCTGGACCTTGATGACCGGAGCGGCCCGGCCATCGGCGAAATCAGCGGCGACGGCGAACATCGCCAGCACCGCGGGCGAGCCGCGCCGCCAGCGGGCAAACTCGGAGGCGTCGATCGGCCCTATGGTGATGTCCAGCGCGTGCTGGGCGTCCCAGATACGGCTGCCGACGCGCCAGCTTCCCAGCCGGCGCGGCCCGCCGACGCCGCGCAGCGGTATCCAGCGCCCCTGGCGCGGGGACAGCCGCACCGGCGCGCCGAAATAGCCGGCCAGGATTTTTCGCAAGTCCGCCAGCGAGCGGCGCGGCGCGTGATAAGCGCCGGGATGGCTGCGACGGCAGGCGGCCGCGTGCGGGTCCAGCTGCGGCTCCGCCTCCGGCGCGGCGCCGGCCAGCGCGGCGACGCGTTCGGCGAAGGGATGACGACCCCGCTCGTAGCCCAACGCCGGGTGCATCGCCGCGCGGGCGGCGTAATGCAACCAGGCCAGATCGCCGCAGGCCAGATTGACGAAGCGTTCGAAAGCGGCGTTGCGCTCCAGCCGGCGCTCGTGCAGCGCGTGTTCGGTGATGTGCAGCGGCAAAGGGCCGTAGGGCGCGAACAGGCCGAAATGGCGGCATACCACGCTGACGCGCGGCGCGGCGTCGTCCTCCGCCTCCTCCACCCTCACCCCGCTGATTTCGCTGCTGGCGAAGTGCATGTCGGCGGCCTGTTCCAGGCCCAGCCAGTCCGGCCGGCGGCGCAGCCGGCTTGCCGCGGCCGCGTCCGGCAAGCGCCATTGCCAGGTTTCGACGCGGCGCATCAGTTCGAAGAAGGTGCGCTGCGAGTTCAGCTCCCGGATCATCTGCTGCCGTTTCATTGCAGTTCTCCGTCGGCGCGCAGGGTATTGCCGTGCCGGCTGACCAGCTCGCCGTCCAGCCGCAAGCTGACCTCGATGCCGTCGTTGAGAGTGACCGCCTGTGCCAGCGCCTGCGCCAGCAGCCGGCCGAACAACCAGCCGCCGCGGTCCGCGTGCATGACGGCGGCGATGTCGATGTCCACCAAGGCGGCGCGCACCAGGGCTTGCGGCGAGCCCCGGCCGGCGGGCAAAAAGCCGGCTTGCAGATGCGCCGCCTTCAGGCTGTCTATGCGCTGCCGGTCCAGCGCCAATTCCGGCTGCGCCGCCAGCCGCAGCTGTTCCGCCAGCCGCGCGGCGATGTCTTGGCGGCCGGCACCGCGCAGACTCAGCGGGTTCAAGCCGATATGGGCCACCGCTTGCCAGCAGCGCTCCAGGTCCGGGATAGGCCGCGGCGCGCTGGCAGGCCACAGGCATTCCAGCCGCGCCACCGCGCCGCCCTCGGCCCGCAGCTCCGCCGCAGGCAAATCCTCGGGCCGCCAACCGCGGTCCGCCACCAGCGCGCGTCCGGTCAGGGTGGCGATGTCGTCCAGGCCGATGTCGCCGGCGCTGGCGGAAATGGTGATCAGATCGTGACTGCCCAGCGTGTCGGGGCGCGCCTGGCGCGGCCCCTCGCTTTGAAGCGCCGGTTCGCGGCGCAGCGAGTAACGCGCCGCCGCGGGGCCGCTCTGGTAGCCGCCGGCGTCCAGAGCCGGCCGCGCTTCGCGAGAGCGGCCGTTGCTGTCGCAAACATTGATTTCCAACAAGCGCCATAGGTGGTGCTCGGCCGGCCGCATCCGGTCCACCGGAATCCATTGCTCGGTCTGGTTCGGGTCGTAAGGCACCGGGTCCAGCCGCTTGGGGTAGAGATTGATCGCCGGGGTGGCGAACAGACGGAACTGGCCGGCGTCGACTTCGCCTATCAGATCCAGCGGCGCCTGGCGCAAGGCCAGGATCAGTTCGAAGCCGCGCGCCGACGGCGCCCGCGCCGCCAAGGCCGCCAGCGCGTCCAATTCCACGCTGAGCAGCCGCGCCGGCTGGGCGAAGTATTCGCGCAACAGCCGCAAGCCCGGCAAACCGCCCGCGTCGGCGGGCAGCAGGGCCTCGCCCTCGTCGGCGGCGGACAGGCGCAGACCGCTGAGCGGCAACTCCAGCAAGACTTCGCCGCCACGCCCGTCGTCCGCAGTGGCGTACCAGGCGCCGACGTCGGCCAACATGGCGCGGTGCAGCGCGTAAGCGCGCGGCAGATCGCCGGCCAAGCTCAGTTGCAAGGGCTTGGCGCCTCCTTCGACGGCGGCCAGATCGCCCAGCGCCACCGTGCCTTCCAGCTTGAAACTCAGGCGCAAGGCGGCCTGGGACGAGGCCAGCCGCCGCGCCAGTTCAGCGGACAGCCGGGCAAGGCCGCGGCCGCACTCCGCCCGTTCCAGCCTAAGCGGCAACAGAGTCACTTCGCGCCCGGTGGAGAAAGTGACGGGCCGGGCCGAACCCGGCAGCGTCGCCTGGATCAGCGTGCCGCGCGGCATGCTGCGGCCGCGGAAGGCTTCAGGCGAAGCGAAGTCCGGATGGAAGGCGAAGCTGCTGATCGCCGGCGTGGCGCTCAGATAGAGCGGGCAGACCTGGGCCAGCGCCTGACGCGCGAATTCCGCGCACTCCAAGTCCAGCCGGGTCTGCACCCGGGCCGACAGAAAGGCCACGCCTTCCAGCAGGCGCTCGACAAAGGGGTCCGCGACCGAATTCGGGCGCAAGCCGAGCGCCGGAGCGATCTGCGGATGCTCGCGAGCGAAACGCGCGCCGGCTTCGCGCAGATGGCGCAATTCATTATTGTAGTGATCGAGGAAATTCATCCGGCAACCCCCGCCTCCGCCGTGCTCGGCAGGCCGAAATAGCCGTCCAGATAGTTAAGCGTCAGGTAGAGCCTCAGCGTTTCTCCGCCTTCGCGGGCTACCGCGGCCACGTCGAAATACAGCAGTTGCCGCGCAAGCGGCCCGCTGCCGACGCGCGCGCTCACTTCCACGCGCTCCGGGTCCAATCTCGGCTCGAAGCGGCGGATCGCATCGCGAATGTGGGCGCAGACGCGCGCCGGGTCGATCAGGCTAGACTTCCTCTCCGCCAGCGGCGGCCGCCCGTAGTTCCACACTGAGGTCTCCAGCTGACTGCCCGGCGCCAGCGGCAGGCGCGCGCCGCGCAGCGCGGCGTTCATCAAGTGCGCCAGATCGCGCGCGATGCTGACGGCGAGCGTCTCGCGCCCGGCGCGGGCGGACAGTTGGTCGAATAGTCGTGGCGTCATGGCTGCCCGGCGCCGCCTGAGCGGCACCGTCCCGATAGTGATAGAGAAGATGGCCGGAAAGACCCGGCTCATCGTGCTTAAACCGCGGCGTTCAGCTTCAGGTCGTAACCGGCCTTGATCACCGCGCCCATGGTTCCGTCGTTACGCTGTTCGCGGTATTCGAACTCAATCTTGGCGAAGTTGATCTTGATCTCGTCGGTGGGCAGCACGCTTTCCACGTCGCCACTGCCGTGGCCCATGATGGCGTAGGGCATATTGCCCAGGGTGCGGAACGAGGACACCAGGCCGCTGGCGAAGGTGATGATCATGAAGTCCTGCTGGCCGTTGCCGGATTTGCGGCAGATCAGCTTGGCGCGCGGGATGTGTTCGCCGGTGGCGCACATCAGGAACAGCTTGGGCGAGGCCTTGTTCGAGACCATGCGGAACTCGAAGTCCTTCATTTCCACCTTGCCGGCGCCGCCGCCGCTGCCGAAGCCCCATTTGCCCGAGTTCTCCTCGGCCCATTGCCAGCTCTGGATCTGGATCAAGCCCGTGTACTGCTTGTCAGTTGATTCCCCTTCGACTCCTTCGATCTGTAGAAAGTAGTCAACCAATGCATTTGCCATGTTGCGATACTCCGAAAAAAAGTGATGGACATGCCAGACCTGAAACGGAATGCAAGCGCCGGGGCGACTCAGGTCGTTCCCGCCCCGCGCCAAACCGGCCGCTGTCAAACCCCGCTCACAGCCTCGCAAGCCGGGGAAAGACAAGCCGAAAACGCTTGAGAAAACGCAATGCGCGAGTAGTGCTTGAGCCTTTGGAAACGGTTTCCAAGGCCGTTTCGCCAACGCGCGGCGAACGTGGAGCGGGTTCTCAGCGGGCGACCTCCTGCTTGGCCGACGGCAGCTTGGAAACCAGCCGCAGCGACACGGTCAAGCCCTCCAGCTGGAAATGCGGGCGCAGGAAAAACTGGGCGCGGTAATAGCCGGGGTTGTCCGGCAGCTCGTCCACCAACACCTCGGCCGCGGACAGCGGGCGCTTGGATTTGGTGATCTCGCTGGAAATGCTCGGGTCGCCGTCCACGTAGTTCATCAGCCAGTCGTTGAGCCAGCGCTGGGTGTCTTCCCGCGATTTGAAGGAGCCGATCTTGTCGCGGACGATGCATTTGAGGTAATGGGCGAAGCGGCAGGTGGCGAAGATATAGGGCAGCCGCGACGACAGATTGGCGTTGGCGGTGGCGTCGTCGTCCTCGTACACCGCCGGCCGGTGCACGGTCTTGGCGCCGATGAAGGCCGCCATGTCCGAATTCTTGCGATAAACCAGCGGCATCAGGCCGGATTCGGACAACTCGTGCTCGCGGCGGTCGGAGATGGCGATCTCGGTGGGGCAATGCAACTCCACTTCCTTGTCCTGGGACGGCAGTACGAACTTGGGCAGCACTTCCACCGCGCCGCCGGACTCCACGCCGCGGATCTTGGTGCACCAGCCGTAGGTGCTGAAGGCTCGGGTGATGTTGGCCGCCATTGCGTAAGCGGAGTTGGCCCAGCAAAAATCGCTGGCGCGGTTGGGGTCCACCTTCTCCTCGAAGCCGAACTCCTCTATCGGCTGGGTTTTGGGCCCGTAAGGCACCCGCGCCAGGAAGCGCGGCAGCGTCAACGCCAAGTAGCGCGAATCATTGCTTTCACGCAGCCGGCGCCAGAAGGCGTATTCGGTGGCGGTGAATATCTTGGACACGTCGCGCGGGTTGCCCAACTCGCTCCAGTCGTCCATCTGCAACAGGCTGGGCGCCGCGGCGGAGATAAAGGGCGAGTGCGCGGCGGCGGCGATCTTGGACATCTCGGTCAGCAAGGCCACGTCCTGGGCGCTGTGATCAAAGTGATAATCGCCGATCAAGCAGCCGAAGGGCTCGCCGCCGAACTGGCCGTACTCCTGCTCGTAGATCATCTTGAAGATCGGGCTTTGGTCCCACACCACGCCCTTGTAGCGGCGCAGGGTCTTGCCCAGCTCTTTCTTCGACACGTTCAGGTAGCGGATTTTCAGGTTCTCGGTGGTGTCGGTGTTGGACACCAGGTAGTGCAGGCCGCGCCAGGCGCCTTCCAGCTTCTGGAAATGCTCGTTGTGCAAGACCAGGGTCAGTTGTTCCGAGATTTTCCGGTCCAGCTCGGCCACCAGTTGCTCCACCGTCTGCGCCACGTCCTCGCGCACCACCACCCGGCTGCGGCGCGCATAGGCCAGCAAGGTCTGCACCGCGCTTTGCACCGCCTCGGCGGCTTCATTGGTGCGGGGTCGGAAGGAACGGCGCAGGATGTCCTTCAGTCCGTCGTCTACCGTCGTTTCAGTCTGGCCGGCCGCGACCGGCGCCAGCATCTCGGCATGAGTGCTCATCTTGCCTCCCCGTCGGCTTGGGCCGCCTCGCCCGGCGCGGCGGCGTCGTCCGCGGGCAAATGCAGGTCTTTCAGCAGCTGCTCGATCAACTCCTCGGCCGCCACCTTGCCGTCCATATAGGTCAACAATTCCTTCAACTGGCTACGCGCGTCCAACAGCACCGCCAGTTCGGGGATCTTTTTCACCACCGCGGCCGGCTCGAAAGACTCCATGGAGTCGAAGCTCAAGTCGATCGGGATCAAGGTTCCGTCGTCGGTGATCACGTTCTTCACGTGGTAGCTGAGTTCCGGCGCGATCTGCGCCATCCTCAGGTCGAAGTTCTCCACGTCGATTTCGGTGAAACGACGGTCTTCCACCGCGCCCAGCGGCTCGGTGTTGTCGCCGGACAAATCCGCCAACACCCCAGCCACAAAGGGCAGCTCTACCTTTTTCTGCGAACCGTAAACTTCCACGTCGTATTCGATCTGCACGCGGGGCGCACGGCTTTCCCCGATGAACTTCTGCGCATCCTTCTGTCGCGCCATGGCATATGTCCTTTCCCTAATGTTGCTTGACTACCCTTGTAAAGACCGGGGGCGATCCAATTTCGCCACCAGCGCATCCGATTCGGCGAACAACTCCGCCATCAACTCTTCAAAACCCGCGCCCAACATCCGCTTGGCGCGCAGCAGAAAGATCGGCGCCGGGTGTCCCGGCTCGTGCTCGCGGAAATACGCGACGATCAAGTCCAGCGCCGCCGCCACCTCCTCTCGGCTCTTCAAGGCGCCGGCCGGCAGCGCGCGCGCCGCCTGGGTGGCCTCGCGCAAAACGGGCGCCTCTACGGGGACCGCGGCAAGCGTCGGCGTCAGCGCCGCTTCCAGCTCATCCAGCAAGGCGATCAGACCGGCGCAGTCAAACTGCTCGGCAAAGCCTTCGCTCTCGCTCAAATCCGTCAAGCCGGCCAGGCCGGCGCGCAGCCGGGACAAGTCCCCCAACGCCCGCTCCCGCGCCGCCGGCCCCGCAGCGGCCGGGTTCTTGGTCAAGTGGCCCACGCTGACCTCGCTGTCCGCGCTTAGCCGGCTATGCGTCAGTTGATGCAGGAAGGCCGGCCCGCACAGCCAGGCCAGATGCAAGGCATGGGTTTCGCCCGCCGGCGCGTCCGGCTGGCCGGCCGGGCGGATCTTTTCCAACGGCTGCGCCGCGATCGCGCCCAACGCCGTCAACCCCTCCGCCGCACCGGCCAGCCCCCTCTGAGCCACCGCGGCGCGCAGCAGCCAAACCCCTACCCGCACATCCGCCGCCTTGCTCAACAAGGCGCGGCACGCGCTCTCCACGCTGGTCCAGTGGAAGGGTTCCGCGCCCTTGCGCAGGGGAACGTGGCCCACCGCGTCGTATTCGCAGATCGCGGCGTCGACGCGGGCAAAATCGGCGTCGAAATCCAGCTCGTCCAAGACCGGACTTTCCGGCAAGGCGATATCGGCGGTGGCGTAGCTCATGGTTTCAGCGTTCATGGCGAAAGTTCGATCCCGGCTGCTGCCCTGCACAGGACAGTCTCAATGTTTTGAATAAGGCGCCGATAAATGCCCGGCCCCTTTCACAAAAACTCGAGAACAAAGTTATAAGCAAACGCTTGGGTCTGTCCAAATAAATGGCCGATGGCGGGTTTACCGGTAAACAAAGGGGAAATGGGGGAAAATCGCACGACAATACAAATGCATAATCCGTTTTTCATGACGGACATGCATGCAAGCGATCACCGAATTGCGTAACGGAGTCGTTGAAGGAAAGGCTTGACAGAGAGGGAGCGGCGGACAAAAAGACAAGACATGAACGCTGCGAAAAGCTTAATCGGCGTCGATTTTCAATCAGGCTTTAAAAAACAGGCGCCTCGTTCACAAGCTTCGGATTTTATTTGCATTTTCTATGGATGCCGACGGAGACGCGCAAGTGCTGGGCAGCCGCGCTCGCGTGCTTGCGCGCATTGTCTCGCCCTTTGCTTTCATCCGCGTCGCCGGCCTTCTCAAAGAATAAGAGTTAGCGTTGGGCAATGTGTAAAATACATACTTATTAGGACAATTTTGAGAAAAGTTTTTTATACTGTGATTTACTTAATGTAAATTGGCATAAACAGCTCGCTCTCTGACAACTTGCCTCGCATTTCAGTTTTATTAAGCCAATACTTAAAAAATCGATGCGCACCGAGCGGCGACCCGCTCAAAAGCGCAAGGTGCAAATTCACATTTTGGTCAAAGATTGTTGCATTTGATACACAAAATCCATTCATTGGGAATGACGCCATTTTTGCACGTTAGCATATTTAGATGATTGAGCACGTCTTAACGCCTTATTCGCATAAATTAAAAACAAGATTAGGGTTATCCCTAATCTCAAGCAATAAAATAAACGATTGTTTAACTTGGTAAGTGTTGAGTAATTTTTGTTATTCTTCTTGCCGGCGATGAAAATAATAAACCCCGTCAATGACGGGGTTTATTATCGTCTGCGATCGCCTGATTTAGATTTGCGTCCAGGTCAAATTCGGCGCTCGATCAAGTCTACTCAAGCAAACTCGTTGGCCTCCAAGGACTTGCCCACCAGACGCTCTCGCAGATCGAGGATTTCCTTGACCAAAGCGGCGCGTAATTCCAAAACCAAAGCCAGCAAAGTGGCCATGCGCCGGCGAGGCTCCAGCTTGGCCAGATCTTTGGGCTTCATTTGCCGCCCTTCCGCCGCCAGCTTGCCCATTCGCTGTTGCGACACCAGATTCTGCAAGCCCGCAGGCAACGACAAAGCATCGATCGCCTTCAATTTTTCCAAATTCTGCAGCATCCGCAGCAAAGCGGCGCGCGCCTGCAACACAATGGCCACCAGCGTGGCCATGCGCCGCTGCGGCTCAAGTTCGGCCAGGTCATGGCAACTCATGCCGTCGCCCGAGCGGGCCAACTCCAGCATCCGCCCCGGCCCCACCAACTGAGTCAAATGCGTCGGCAGAGCCAAGGCTTCCACCACCCTCAAGCGCTCCAGCTGCGGCGCCGCGCCGCGCGCCCGATCCGAGTTCAAACGCAGCCAAGCCAAGGTCGTTAGTTTTCCACCCTCCCTCAACTCCAGCAAAGCATCCAGCCGTTCGCGCTGGCAGGCGTTCAAAGCATCGTTGAGCCGAGCGTAGACTTGGCGCGAGCCCAAAGTCAGCGCCGCCGCGCAACTACGGTCTATCACGCCTATGCTTGGCAGAACGATGCGGCGCTGGCGCAACCAGGACACCATCGCTTGCGCCAAGGTCAACGCTTGATCGGTTTGATTGGCCTGCCTGGTCAGATGGCGCAATGCCGCCTGGCCGTCCTCCGCTCGGTACGGCCTCAACCCCAGATAAGAGTAAAGCTTGACCAAGTGTTCGCGCCGGGTCTGATCCCGGGTGGCGTAGCGCTCCCAATCCGACTCCTTCGCGCCCAAGGCGGCCGCTACCCGCCGCAACAACCGCGGAGCAGGCTGGCAGCCCTCATCCAAAGCGATGCCCGGGTGGCGCAAATAGCACAGCAGCACGGCCACCCCCAGCCGATTGGCGCTGCCGCGGTGCTGCTGGATCAAAGCGAAATCCTGTTCGCTGAAAGCGGTTAACTGATCTAGCTCATATTCGTCTTCGGGAGGCTCCAGCAAGCTGGCGCGTTCCAATGGCGAGAGCAACGGACGTCTTGGCATGATTCTCTTCCCCTGGCCTTGGCCAATGTGCGAAGCGTCGGCGTTTCTGCGGGCCGGCTGCTTCGCGTCGGCTCCACCGCTCTGAATGGCGGGGCTGGAGCCGGTGAGGCCCTCTGCCGGCGCGATGCCCGCCGGCGAAAGGGCTAACTAAAACATTGTGAAGACTGGCTTGCTTCTATAGTAAGCAATACTTTGTGATTGAGTACCTTTGAGGTAGTTCCCGGAAATATGCCGATTTCTTAATTTCCACGATGAATTAGTCACACAACAAAGAACCACACCCCCAAAAAATGCCATTGTATTCATTTTGAATGTGCCGAGAGAGCAAAAACGGCAGCCGCCCCAACGTGAGAGCGTACGGCGGATGCACTTCGCGTAAAAAATTCGGGAACTTCTGTCATTCCAAACGAATCCCATGCTTCCATAAAGTGCTTAATATTGTCAGTTTCGCCCGCGGCGACGGCTCTGCCTCCAACGCCGCCCGCGCTTTGCAAGGGAGACGCCGATGTTCGAGTCCTGGATCCGTTTTTCCGTACTCCTGTCTATAGGAGTGACCGTGCTGTCGCTGGCCATCACCGGTTTTCTGCTGTTTCGCTCTTTCGACTGGACCTCGCAGCTACGCGGCCTGCCCGGTCCCTGGCAGCGCGAAAGCGTGAAAGACGGTATCCGGCTCAACGCCGACGTGCTGTCAATCCGGCAAACCGGCTTGCTGGTGAACCAAGTGCCGATGATGCGTCTGGAGTTGAAGGTATGGCAGGACGGCTTCGGCCGGGAACTGACGATTGAACAACTGATAGACCTGGGCAATATGCCGCGTGCCGGCGAGAAGGTGGAAGTCATGGTGGACCGCCACGATCCGTCGCGCGCTTCCTATCTGCGCTTGGCGCCGGCGGGAGACGCGGCCGCAACGCGCTTCCCCTGAGAACCTGTTTACGATCTGCAGCGCGTCGGCGATACAGCGTTGAAACCCGCTTCGAAATGCTCATGTACCACGCGT
Organism: Chromobacterium fluminis; assembly: GCF_011602385.1. NCBI lineage: Bacteria > Pseudomonadati > Pseudomonadota > Betaproteobacteria > Neisseriales > Chromobacteriaceae > Chromobacterium > Chromobacterium fluminis. Next base: position 24,956 of record NZ_JAAOMA010000007.1, read on the forward strand.
ACATTCCGCTTTCTCAGCCATTTTCGCCTTGTCTCGCCTTAGCTCGCGAGATCGTAAACACGTTCTGAGAACCGTTGCGAAAGTCCGCTCTGTTTCGCCTGGCGCAAAGCGGAGAGTACTCTAACTTCGGCTCTCAAGTTTGACGCGGCGCTAGGCCCGGGTGGGTTTTCGCGGCCGTCTTGCGCGCCGCTGCAACAGCTCTTCCAGTTGGGCGCTGATTTCCAACGACGCCTTCACACCCAACCCCTGCTGCAATGCGTCGCGCTGCGGCGGCGCGGCCTGAGCGAACAGCATGGTCTCCCGCAACAAGGCGTTCATCGAATCCAGCCCGCCCTGCGCGTGCGTTTGCAAGCGCGCGTTGATGCGGCGCAGGCTGTCGGCCACGTCGATGGAATCCGTGACCGCGCTGTTCAGCCGCATCAACTGCCCTATCTTCAGATAGTCCTGCAACTTGATGGCGCCGCTTTGGCTCATGGTGAGCACCAGGCCTTCGATGATTCTCTCCAGCGCGGCTTGCCGCGCAACCAGCATCTCCAGAATGTCATCCATATCCACTCCTCAATATCAGGCGCGTCAAAGGCAGACTAACAAGTAAACAGTTTTAAATACATATTAATTTAGACCAGTTTACGCATCTGCTTTATCACGCCGGGTTTTTATCGGCTTATGGCATCAAATATTCAATATGGGAAACGGGTTTGGCAAGCGAAATACCGCAAGACTCAGGCATTGTCAGGGTGGCTGTCGCCAAATTGCGTCGCGGCCACAGACAAAAAAGCGGCGGGCAATGCCCGCCGCCGTTCGGAATTTAAATCACTATCACATTAAATTCTGCTCGGCCACGTTCAGATTCAAGTCAATCATCTGCTCGCTGCCGCTATGCTCCGCCCCCGCCTTGCCATCCAGCCGCTCGGCCTCGATCGCGTCCAAATAGGCCGGAGTGATGTCGCCGGTAATGTACTCGCCGTTGAAGCAGGAGGTTTCGTAGCTGCTTAGCTTGGGGTTGACGCTGCTAACCGCCTCTTCCAACGCGGACAGATCCTGATAGATCACCGCGTCGGCGCCGATCTCTTCCGCGATCTCGGCTTCGTTGCGACCGGTGGCCAGCAGTTCCGCGCGAGTCGGCATATCGATGCCGTAGACGTTGGGGAAACGCACAGCCGGGGCGGCCGAGGCGAAATACACCTTCTTGGCGCCGGCGTCGCGCGCCATCTGCACGATTTCCTTGGAGGTGGTGCCGCGCACGATGGAATCATCCACCAGCAGCACGTTGCGGCCCTTGAATTCGCAAGCCACCGGATTGAGCTTTTGGCGCACCGATTTCTTGCGCACCGCCTGGCCCGGCATGATGAAGGTGCGGCCGATATAGCGGTTTTTGATGAAGCCTTCGCGGTAAGGCAGGCCCAGGTGGTTGGCCAATTGCAAAGCGCTGGGGCGACTGGTGTCCGGGATGGGCATGACCACGTCGATGTCCAGTTCCGGCAAGGCGCGGCGGATTTTCTCCGCCAGCTTCTCGCCCATCACGATGCGCGCCTGGTAGACCGAGGCGCCGTCAATCACCGAATCCGGGCGCGCGAAGTAGACATACTCGAACAGGCAGGGCGCGTGGCGGGTTTCGCTGGCACAGCTGCGGGCGTGGAATTCTCCGTCGAAGCCGACAAACACCCCCTCGCCCGGCTGCACGTCGCGCAGCAGGTTGAAACCGGAACAGTCCAGCGCCACGGACTCGGACGCGAACATGTATTCGGTCTTGCCGCTGTTGACGCAAGTGCCTATCACCAGCGGGCGGATGCCGTTGGGGTCGCGGAAGGCCACCAGACCGTAACCGGCGATCATCGCCACCACCGCGTAGGCGCCGCGTACGCGACGATGCACCGCCTCGATGGCGCCGAACACCGCGTCCACGTTCAGCTCGTTGCCGCTGAGCCGCTGGGTCAACTCATGGGCGAACACATTCAACAGCACCTCGGAGTCGGAGTTGGTGTTGATGTGGCGCAGGTCGTGGCGGAACATGTCCGCTTTGAGCTCTTCGGTATTGGTCAGGTTGCCGTTGTGCGCCAGCACGATGCCGAACGGCGAATTGACGTAGAACGGCTGCGCCTCGGCCAGGCAGGAGGCGGAGCCGGCTGTGGGATAGCGCACGTGGGCGATGCCGGCGGTGCCCAGCAGGGAGCGCATATTGCGGGTGCGGAACACGTCTCGCACCATGCCGCTGCCCTTGTGCATGTGAAAGGTCTTGCCATTGGTGGTCACGATGCCGGCGGCGTCCTGACCTCGATGTTGCAGCACCTGCAAACCGTCATACAGCAACTGGTTGACCGGAGCCTGACCGACCACGCCTAGAATTCCACACATCTTTTGCTCTCTTCCCTACAACTAAAGAAACGGACAAAAAAACAAGACAAAGAAAAAGGCGGAATCTTGAAGTGAAGATATCAAGATATTCCGCCTTGTTCACCAGCTACCCGGTGTAGTGGAGGTTATCGGCCAGCATCGCCGGTAACCAGGGCCTTAATGATAAGGCCACTGATTCAAATGGCGCCGAGAGCACGGCATTCCTCCACATGGGTTGTCGCGGCAGATCGCTCAAGCCGCCCACCAAAACCAGGGCCGTCACCAGCACCAGCCCGCGAGCCAGGCCGAACACCGCCCCAAACAATCGATTGACCCCGCCCAGGCCCACGCTGTCCAGCATGCCTGTCAGCGTGACCCGCAGCAAGGCCGTGGCCAGCCAGGCCAGGAAAAACACCGCCACGAAACCAGCCACCAGCCGCAAGCCTTCCGAACTGAGCTCGCCGGGCAAAAACGCCGACACCACCGGCGAAAACTGCTTGGCGCACCAGAAAGCGATCAGCCAGGAGCCCAGTGACAGCACTTCGGCCACCAGGCCGCGCATCATCGCCACCAGTATGGAGCCGGCGATGATGGCGATGGCAATATAGTCGAAGATGGTCATGACGGCTACTTGGTCACGATAATGCCGTTAACACCGGCCTTGGCCAGCTTCTGCAAAGTGGCTTGCGCCTCGGCGCGGCTGTTGAACGGCCCTACTCGCACCCGAGTCACCTCGCCCTTGCTGGTTTGCACCTTGCTGAAATGGGCGGACACGCCTATCGACGACAACTTGGACTTCAAGGCGTCGGCCTTTTCCGGGTCCGACAGCGCCGCCAGCTGGATCACCGATTTGCCCTCGCTCTTGGCGGCGGGCTCCTCTTTCTTCGCCGCGGGCTTGTCCAGCGAGTCGAAGCGCCCCTCAAGGATAGCCGCCGGGTCCGGCTTGCGCGCCGGCTTTTCATCCAGCTTGATCTCAGGCTTTTTATGCTCGGGCTTGGCTTCAGGCTTGGCCGGTTTGGGCTCCGGCTTGTGTTCGGGTTTGGGCTTGGCTTCCGCTTTCGGCTCGGGTTTGACTTCCGGCTTGGGCTCCGGTTTGAGCGCGGGGGCCGGTTGCGCCGCCGGCACGGCCGGCGTCATGGAAGACAGATTGGCCGCCAGTTCGGTGGCGCCGGGTTTGGACGCGGGCGAGACTTCAGCCAGCGCCGCGGAAGCCGGCTGGGCCGGCGGCGGCACGGTGCCCGCCGGCGCTTCGGCGTGATTGGCCGTCGGCGCGGAGGCCCCGGCTCCCAGCACTTCTATGGATTCCGGCTTCATCTGCTGCTCGGGCAGGCGGCCCACGACATTCCACAAAACAACGGTGGCGACGGTAACCAATACCACAGCGCCCACCAGACGGCGTCTGGCGCGCTTGCGCAACAGGATCAACTCCTCGTGGGTGGATAAAGCCATGCTTTCCTCAAGCCGGGTGTTGCCGAGCTTCCATCACCTCGGCAACGGTGTGGAAGGAACCAAAGACGACAATTCTATCACTCTCCTCCGCCTGCGATAAGGCCGCCGACCAAGCTTGCGCCACGGTGGCGAAGGATTGCACCCGCGCGATGCCCATTTCCGCCAGCCTGGCGGCGATGCGCTCGCCGCTCTGCCCGCGCGGCATGTCGAGGCCGCCGACGAACCAAACGTCGAATTCCTCCCGCGCCAAAGACGCCACCTGCTCCAGATCCTTGTCCTCCAGCATGGAGAATACCGCCAGCCGGTTGCGGGCGAAGGGCAGCTGTTTCAGGCTGGCCGTCATCGCCTTGACCGCGTGCGGATTGTGGCCCACATCCAGCACCACCGCCGGGCGGCCCGGCATCACCTGGAAGCGCCCCGGCCACTCCACCTCCAGCAGCCCGCGTTTAACCGCGCCCAGGCTCACCGGCAAACGAGGCTTCAAGCACTCCAGCGCCGCCAGCGCGGCGGAGGCGTTGATCATCTGATAACCGCCGCGCAAGGCCGGCAGAGGCAAGGCGTGGCGGTGGGCCTCGCCCATATGGAAGGACCACTGGTTGTCCATGCGCTGATAGCCGAAATCCGGCCCGTACAGTTTCAGGTCCGCGCCGATGGCTCGCGCGTGCTCGATCAGCCGCCGCGGCGGATTCGGGTCCGCGCACAAGGCCGGCTTGCCGGCGCGGTAGATGCCGGCCTTCTCGAAACCGATATCCTCGCGGTTGTCGCCCAGGATGGCCTGGTGGTCGATGTCCACGCTGACCACCACCGACACGTCCGGCTCGAAAATATTGACCGCGTCCAGACGTCCGCCCAGGCCCACTTCCAGCACGATCACGTCCACCTTTTCAGCGACGAAGCTGTGCACCGCCGCCAAGGTGCCGAATTCGAAATACGTCAAAGAAGTGTCGCCGCGCGCGGCGTCTATCGCCTCGAAACTGGCAACGATACGTTCATCGCTGGCCGGAACCATGTCAATCGCGATGCGCTCGTTGTAGCGCAGGATATGGGGAGAGGTGTAAGTCCCCACCTTGAAGCCGGCGCAACGCAATATCGCGGACAGCATCGCGCAGACCGAGCCCTTGCCGTTGGTGCCGGCCACCATCACCACAGGGCAAGACGGTTGCAGTTTCATCGCGGCGCGTACCCGCTCCACGCGGGCCAGGCCCATATCGATGGCGGTGACGTGCAGGCTTTCCTGCCAGCTCAGCCACTCCGCCAGAGTCTTGTGTCCAGTCATTTCGTCTCAGTATCGTCCGCGGCTTGAAACCACAGCAAATAAGTCCGCAAACGGCGACGGCCGTCCGCCGGCGCCGAATCCGGCCACAACATCAATGCGCGCCGGCGGCCGCCGACGCGCACATTCAACACCGTCAGCCACGGGGTGACGAAGCAGTCGTCCAGCGGGCTCGCCGGCAGCGCGGACTCGCGCCACAAAGTCAAACGCCCCAGGCCGTCCACTTCAAGCCGCCTGAAACGGCCGGCGTCGCCCCAGCCGTCGGCGCGCAAGGCCCGCCAGAGCAAGAAAGCCGCCACCGGCAGCAAGGCCAGCCAGGGCGGCGGCAGATAACGGATCACCCCCCAGGCCAGCAGCGCGCCGGCGGCGGCGGCCAGCAACAGCCAAAGGCGGGAGGGCCTCAACTCGAAGCCGAAAGGCTCCAGCCGCTGCCGCCGGCTCATGGCTTAGAGATCCAGCGCCGGGTTGTTGCTGATGTCGGCGTCCACGCTGTCTATCACCGTGGAATGGATCTCCACGTCGAACCATTCCCAGAAGGCTTTCAAGGACAGATCCTTGGGCCATGTTTCTTCGTCCTCGTACCAGGACGCCAGTTCCATCTTGAACAATTGTTCATAGATCTCGTCGATGTAGGCGACGCCCTCTTCCGGCTCGTCGAACTCCGGCAGCAGGATCACGGTGCAGTCGGCGCGCAGGCTGTCCAGCGCCAGATCCATGTCGTTGTCCGGGGCCTGGTTCAGCCAATCCAGGAACGGTTGTTTCGGTTTGATCACGGCCACCGAGCGGTCAACGAAGTACATAGCATGCCTTTCATTCAAGTTTGGCCGGCATTGTAACAGCACAAACCGCGCGGCGCTAAGCGTGGAAGCGTGACCGGCATGTTACAATCCGTGCATTTTTCCATACAGAAAACAACACGCACCATGGCTCTGATTACCGTCGAAAAAGCCTGCCTGGCTTTTGGTCACCACGCATTGCTGGATAACGTCGATTTCGCGCTGGAACCGGGAGAAGTGGTCGGCTTGATCGGCCGCAACGGCGCCGGCAAGTCTTCGCTGCTCAAAAGCGTGGCCGGCGCGGTGGCGCTGGACGACGGTCGCGTCAACATCAAGGGCGACGTCAGCGTCGCCTATGTACCGCAAGAGCCGGAGCTGGCTCCGGAGCACACGGTGTTCGAAGCCGTGGCCGAAGGCTTGGGCGATTTGAAAATCCTGCTCACCGAATACCATCAGGTCACCCATCAACTGACCCAGGCGGACGCGGACCACGAACAGGCGCTGGCGCGGATGGAGCACATCCAGCACGTGCTGGAAACCCGCGACGGCTGGCAGTTCGACGCGCTGATCTCCTCCACCCTGTCCCATCTGGACCTGAACCCGGACGCGTTGATCAGCGAACTGTCCGGCGGCTGGAAAAAACGCGTGGCGCTGGCGCGAGCGCTGGCGTCCAAGCCGGACGTGCTGCTGCTGGACGAGCCCACCAACCACCTGGACGTGTCCGCCATCGAATGGCTGGAAAACCTGCTTAAAAGCTATGGCGGCAGCGTGCTCTTGATCACCCACGACCGCCGCTTCCTGGACAACGTCGCCACCCGTATTGTGGAGCTGGACCGCGGCATTCTGCGCAGCTATCCGGGCAGCTTCTCCAGCTACCATGTGCGCAAGGCGGAAGAACTGGCCATCGAGGAAGAGCAAAACCGCATTTTCGACAAATTCCATGCCCAGGAAGAAGTGTGGATCCGCAAGGGCATTGAGGCGCGCCGCACGCGCAACGAAGGCCGCGTGCGCCGGCTGGAAGCCATTCGCCGCGAGCGTTCGGCGCGGCGGGAGCGCGTGGGCCAGGTCAACTTCCAGCTTAACGCCGGCGAGCGCTCCGGCAAGCTGGTGGCGGAACTGGAGCACGTCAGCAAGGGCTTTGAGGGCAAAACCCTGATCCGCGACTTTACCACCCGCATCCTGCGCGGCGACAAGATCGGCCTGATCGGCCCCAACGGGGCCGGCAAAACCACGCTGCTCAAACTGATCCTGGGCCAGCTGGACGCGGACAGCGGCAGCGTCAAGCAAGGCAGCAAGCTGGAAATCGCCTATTTCGACCAGTTCCGCGAGCAGCTGGACGAAGACAGCAGCGTGGCCGACATCATCAGCCAGGGCAACGACTTCGTGGAAGTCGGCGGCGTGAAGAAACACGTAATGAGCTATCTGGAAGACTTCCTGTTCTCGCCGCAGCGCGCGCGCAGCCCGGTGCGCTCTCTGTCCGGCGGCGAGCGCAACCGCCTGCTGCTGGCCCGGCTGTTCACCCGCCCGGCCAATGTGCTGGTGCTGGACGAACCCACCAACGATCTGGACATCGACACGCTGGAACTTCTGGAAGACGTGATCGCTCAATATTCGGGAACCGTGTTCCTGGTCAGCCACGACCGGGCCTTCCTCGACAACGTGGTCACCCAGGTGATCGCCTTCGAAGGCAACGGCCGGCTGGAAGAGTATCCAGGTGGTTACCAGGACTGGATCGACACCAAGGCGCGCATGGCGGCAATGAAACCGGTGGAAAAACCGAAGGAAACCGCCGCTCCGCAGGAAAAGGCCAAGGACAAGCCCAAATCCGCGCGCAATAAACTGTCCTACAATGAGACGCGAGAGCTCGCCGCGCTGCCGGACGAGATCGCCGCGCTGGAAACCGAGCAAGCCAACCTGAATCAGCAATTGCTGGACCCCAACTGCTACCGCGACACGCCCAAGGAGGCCATCGCCTGGCAGCACCGGGTGCAGGAAATCGACGAATTGCTGATGGACAAGCTGGCGCGCTGGGAAGAACTGGAGTCAAAGCAACAATGAGCAAAACCTTGCCGCCTTCGCCTTCTTCGCCGTTGGACCGGCGCGCGCTGCTGCGCGGCGCCGCGCTGCTGTCGCTGGCCGGCCTGCTGGCCGCTTGCGGCACCACCCCCTCCAAGGTGGCGGGCGGCCGAAAACCCCGCCCCTCCGGCGATCTCAGCCTCTCCGGATTGAAGGCCGACGGCGCCAGCCGGGAAATCCTGATCTACACGCTGGGCCTGCTAGGCCTGGACTACAAGTTCGGCGGCACCAATCCCGAGGCCGGCCTGGATTGCAGCGGCATGGTCGGCTACATCTACCAGAACGCCGTCGGCGTCACCCTGCCGCGCACCGCCGCCGAAATCGCCGGCGTGGCGCGGCCCATCCCGGATAGCCGGATGCGGGTAGGAGACCTGGTGTTCTTCAACACCATGAACCGCCCCTTCTCCCATATGGGCATCTTCATCGGCGACGGCAAGTTCGTGCACGCGCCGCGCACCAATAGCTCCATCCGCGTGGCGCGGCTGGACAACAGTTATTTCGCCGCCCGTTACGAGGGCGCGCGCACGCTGTTCAGCTAAGAACCTGTTTACGATCTGCTGCGCGCGTGGAACGTTACACGGTGAGTACACCTTCGAAATGCTCATGTACCGTGTGTACACTCCGCTTTCTCAGCCGCAACGCCTTGTTCGCGAGATCGTAAACACCTTCTAAGCACCTCCCAAGCGCTCGCTAGCCCGGCGCCAGCGCCGGCGTCGCGCCGGCGCTTTCCGCCCCGCGCGCAGCCTGTCCCAACAAAGCCTCCTCCACGCCGTCCAACAGCGCCCGCGTCGCTTCCGCGCCGGCCGCCATGCGCAAGGCCAGCTCGCGGCAGGCCGGACCCGGGCCCGGCTCGGCCAGCAAACGCGCCAACAAACGCCCCATTCTCCCCGCGGACACGCGCTGCGCGTGCAAGACCTCGGCCACGCCCAGGCGCTTGGCGCGCTGGCCGTTGTCGAACTGATCGTAGGCGTAAGGCACGATCAATTGCGGGATCCCGGCGCGCATCGCGTCCGCCATCGTGCTGACGCCGCCGTGATGCGTCAGCGCCGCCGCCCTCGGCAACAGCGCGGCGAAAGGCGCGTGCGCCTGCCACAGCACATCGGCCGGCAAAACCGGCGGCAACTGCGCCGCGTGCGGCGTGACGAAAATCCCGCGCCGGCCCAGCCGCCGCAAGGCCCGCAGCGCGGCGTCGAAGAAGGCCGCCGCGTGCCGATGGCCGGTGCCCGGCGTGAACACGACGGGCGCATCGCCGGCGGCCAGAAAGGCCTCCAGCTCGGCCGACAGCCCCGCGCCCCGCTGCGCGGCGGGCAGCAGGAAATCCCCTTCGAAGAATGGCCGCGGCCAATCCGGCTGCAAGGCGGCGAACCAGCGGGGAAACAGGCCTATCGAGGCGTTGGGGGCTCTCAGCATATGCTCGAAAAAATGCGGCTCCGCCGACAGGCCGCGCTTTGCGCGCGCCGCGTTCAGACTGGGCAAGGTCTGGGCGTTGAACCAGCGATGCAGCGCCCACCACAGCAGGCCGGCTCCGGCCGGCGGCAAGCAACCGGGAATCCGCAAGGAGCCCAGGGTGAGCAGGTCGTGGCGGCTGCACAGATTGGACGGCGCGAGATAGGCCGTCACAATGCGCAAATCCGACCGCGCCGCGCGCGCCAGCGCCGCCATCGGCACCAGGACGGGGTGGCACAAGACCACGCAGTCCTCATCCGCCGGCAGATCCCTCACCCGCTCCCGCAAGGCGTCCAGATCCGGCGCCAGGCTATCCCAGAGCACGCCCCAGCTCTTGCGCTCATGCCATAGATCGGGGTTGTCCAACGCCGCCTGTTCCCGCTCGACGCTGCCGAACAGCCAGTACGGCAGGCCGGCCGCCCGCGCAGCTTCCTCCTGCAAGGCCGGCGCCAGCATCCGCACCCGGTGGCCGCGCTCGCTCAAGCCGCGCGCCAGCGCAACGAAGGGCTGCATGTCCCCGCCGGTGCCGCTGGATGCCACGATGATCAAAGGACCGCGCGCCGGGTCCGCGCCGGCATGCGACAACGACAGCTCCCGCTCCATGGCCCGCCTCCTTCCTTTAGGATGAAGAGCCACTTTACGCCAATGTCATTTATCTGACAAAAAGAAAACCGCCCAAGGGCGGTTGCGTGCGCATGGCGGCCCTGCGCCGCGCCATGGCTTAGAGCGTGAACTGCTGCACCACGCCGCGCAAAGACACCCCGCGCTCCAGCAGATTGACCACGCCCTGCTGCGCCTCTTCCGCCGCCAGCCGGTTTTCCTCGGCCGAGCTGCTGACCGACTCCACGCTGCCGGCCAGGTGCTGGGAGGCGTTGGCCTGCTCGCGCACCGCCGCGGAGATATCGCCCATGCCGCGCGACACGCCCTGAATCTGCACCGAAAAGCCCTGCAAGGTGTCCTGGGCCTCGCCGGCGTGATTGACGCTGGCGTCCACGCGGTTCACCGCCGCGCGCATGCCGGAGATGGCGGAAGCGGAATCCTGCTGCACGGAATCAATCATCGAACCTATCTCCACCGTGGCGTTGGCGGTGCGCTCGGACAGCTTGCGCACCTCGTCCGCCACCACCGCGAAACCGCGGCCCTGTTCGCCGGCGCGCGCCGCCTCGATCGCCGCATTCAAGGCCAGGAGATTGGTCTGATCAGCGATATCCTTGATCACCGCCACAATCATATTGATCTCATTGGTGCGCGAATCCAGTTGATCCAGCTTGCCAGCCAACTGAGTCACTTCCTGCTGCACCGTCCGCATGCCCTCCACCGCGTTCTGAATGTATTGCACCGTGGTCTGGGTCTGCCCTTCAAACGAAGACATCAGCGTGGCCGCGTCCTCGGCGATTTCCGAGACATGGGCGATGCTCACCGCCAGTTCCTCCACCGCCGCCGCGCTGCCGCGCACGTCTTCCGCCTGCTGGCCGGAGCGAGCGGCCACGCCGCCCACCAGTTGGTCGATATGCTGGGATTCGCTCTGCACCGCGTCGGATTCGCCGCGGATATCCAGCAGGCGTTGACGCAGCGCCTCCATGAAGGTGTTGAAGGAGGACGCGATGCGGCCCACTTCGTCTCGGCTGCGCACCGGCATGCTGCGCGCCAGGTTCCAGTCGCCGCCGGCCAGTTGCTGCAAGGCCACGTTCAACTCGTTCACCGGCTGCACCATGCGATTGGCCAACAGCAAGGCCACCAGCTGGGACATCAGCAACAGGCCCAGGCCCACCGCCCCGCTTTGCCATAACACCTGGGTGCGCAAGGCCTCCACTTTTTGCAAGGAGGTGTCCACCCCCACCACGTAGCGCATGCCGCTGGCCGAGGTAAACGGCACGAACACCGAGCGGAACAGGCCGAACTCGCCCTGGTATTCCTCAAACTGGGTGGAACCGCTGCGCAAGGCCGCGGCCAGGCCAGCCGGCACATCCTTGTACTCGGCCAGGAACCACTGCTGGTACTGGCCGGACTTCACCTCGTTCGGGCTGGCGGAAGAACTGGTGTACAACACGCGACCGTCGCGCTGAATGGTGGAATACGCGTAAGCCAAGCCGCTGTCCCTCGCGAAATCGGTCAACTGCTTGGTGGTGGCCTGGCTATTGGGATTGCTGTCCGGCAATTGATCGTGGAAATTCTCGCCCACCATCTGGCGCGCCGCGTAGGCGGCGGTCAGCAAGGTCTGATCCACGCCTTTCATTTCGGAGTCCACGGTGCTGCGATAGGCGTAGATCGAATAAACCGCCACAATCAGCAAGCTCACCAAAGTAAAAGCGGCGGATAGTTTGGCCCGCAAGCCCCAGCCCTTGTTCAAGACACTCATACGGATGCATTCCCTCGACATTCATTCCAAAAACAACTCCCCGCCGGCGGTGCATCCGGGACGCGCCGGACCGGCGCCGCAAATCCAGGCAGTGGATCAATCAGTAATCGACAAGAGGCGATGACGGCGCCGCAAAGTGATGCGGAGCGAGCGGGGAAAGATAGACAGGCGGCGGCGCACCGGGACAGGCGGCCCAGAGCGGCGGCGAGCGCTGAATATGGAAAGTGATGATAACGCTAATTAAACGCGAATCAATGCGGCTGGCTTTGGTAGTTTGCACATAGCAAGTGCATAATCGCTTTTTCTTCAGACGAAGCAATCCGCCTCGCTTTGTTTTTAAAGGTTTTTTTATAAATAAGCGGGGATAAGCATGGGTGTTTACGTAAAAACACCTATCGTCGCTGTATCTATCTTGAGCGCCCTGCCTATCCCAGACGCGAGGCGGCTTGCAAACAGATCACCTTGTCCAGCCCGCCGCGGGCGATGGCCGCCTGCGGCATGCCGAACACCACGCAAGAGGCCTCGTCCTGAGCCAGCGTGCGCGCGCCGGCGCTCACCGCCACCGAACGAAACAGCACGTCCACCGGCGGCCCGCCCTTGACCTCGGCCACAAACTGCTTCTGCCGACGGTGCAGCAACAAATGCTGCCTCCCGGCGCAATAACGCGCTCCATGCCCTGCACCGGCCGCAGCTACCGCCCAAACGCCAGCAGCAAGGCGCAGCCGTCTACCTCCGTCATCCCGGCAAAGCGCAGCGACACCGCCTCGTGCGCCAGTAGCGGCGGCAGCTGGTTTTTCAGCTGCTCCGCCGTGTAAATGCTCAATTCGCCGCTCAGGCTGGTCCTGCCCCAACCGCATGCAAAATCATTCCGCCGCACAAGCAAACGCCAAGCCGCTGTTAACTCAATGTTTTTACTTGAGTATCCACACTAGAACTAGTAAAGAAACAGATTGTTTTATAAAAAAGAGTAACCAGGCCTGGCGCGCGGCGGCGCGGACACGGCAACTGCAGCATGGCGGGAGGTCTATGAAACTGAGCATCAAATCCCTGTTGACGGCCAGCGCCGGCGTCTTCGCCCTGCTCTTGCTGCTGCTTCTGCTGTGCACTCTGCGTTTAAGGCATGAACTGGACTTGCAAGCCCAGGCGGAATCTCAGCGCAATCAAAGCTATCTCCTCGCCAACGAGCTGCGACAAAGCTCGGACGACCTCACCCGCCTGGTTCGCACCTACGCGGAAACCGCGGACCCGCGCTACGAACGGCAATACTGGGCCGTGCTGGCCATCCGCAACGGCCAGCAGCCGCGCCCTCAGCACTACAACCGCATCTATTGGGACTTCATGGCCGCGAACGACAGCAAACCGCAGCCGGACGGCCCGGCGGTCCCGCTGCAACAACTGATGCGGCAGGCCGGCTTCACTCAACAGGAATTCGACAAACTCGGGCTGGCCCAGGCCAATTCAGACCGCCTGGTCAATACCGAAACCGTGGCGATGAACGCGATGAAGGGGCGCTTCGCCGACGGCCAGGGCGGCTTCACCCGGCAAGGGCCGCCCGATCCGGAGCTGGCCCGACGCATCCTGCACGACCGCCAATACCATCTGGACAAAGCCGCCATCATGCAGCCGGTGGACGCGTTCTATCAGCTGATGGAACAGCGCACCAACCAAGCCGTCGCCCAGTCTCGAACCCAGGCCGGCTTATGGATGGCCATCGTCATCGGGCTGATGCTGGCCTTCTGCGCGCTCGGCCTGCTGATGTTCTGGACCATTTACCGCCGCCTGTTCGCCATGCTGGGCGACGAACCGCTACGCGTTACCCACCTGATGCGGGCCGTGGCCGCCGGCGATCTAGCCGCCACCGCCCCGCCTGGCGGCTACCCGGCGGACAGCTTGGCGGAAGCCATGCTCCAAACCGTCACCACGCTCAGCCGCGCGATAGCGGATTCCCAGCGCGGCGCCGGCCATCTGTCGATGATGTCGGCCCAGATCAGCCACAGCTCCCAGCAACTCTCACTCAATACCAGCGGACAGGCGGCCAGCCTGGCCGAGGCCGCCTGCTCGCTGGAACAGATTTCCTCCGCCATCAACCAGAGCAGCGACAACGCCAAGCTCACCGAAACCATGGCCGCCCAGGCCGCGGACGACGCTCGCCAGGGCGGCGAAATCGTCGACCACACCGTGCGCAGCATGGAGCGCATCGCCGAACACATCTTGGTGATCGACGACATCGCCTATCAAACCAACCTGCTGGCGCTCAACGCCGCCATCGAGGCCGCCCGCGCCGGCGCGCAAGGCAGCGGCTTCACCGTCGTGGCCCAGGAAGTGCGCAAGCTGGCGGAACGCAGCCAGGTGGCCGCCCGCGAAATCAGCGGCATGACCGCCAGCGGCGTTCAGCTTGCCGGCCAGGCCGGCGCGCAACTCGCCGCCATCGTCGCCTCCAGCGGCAAAACCGCCAGCCTGATCCAGGAAATCGCCATCGCCGCCAATGAGCAAGCACTAGGCGTCGGCCAAATCAACGCCACCATCCAGCAACTGAGCGCCGCCACCCAGCAAAACGCCAGCCTGGTGGAAGAACTCGCCGCCATCTCGGCGGACAGCCGCAGCCACGCAGACCAAGTACATGGCAAGATGCGGCACTTCCACGCTCCCGCTCCCCAAAGAGGAGAAACCAGCGCCGCCGGCCGCGTCCCCGCGGGCCATGGACCCCGTCATTGACCGGCCACCACCACATCGTTCAGCTGCACTGTGAGGACATCTCCACATGAAAAACCTACGCGCCAACCAGGCCATCACTGGTCTGCTGCTTCTCATCGCGCTCACCTTCATCGGCGTGATCTACACCTTCGTTTCCATGCGCCAGGCGGTGGATGTGATGAGCGCCGCCAGCGAAAGCCGCTACCACTCCTACTTGCTGGCCTCCGAACTGCGACAAAGCTCGGACGACCTGACCCGTCTGGGCCGCACCTACGTCGTCACCGGCGACCCCGGCTATGAGCAGCAATACAACCGCGTGCTGGACATCCGCAACGGCAAAGCGCCTCGCCCGCAGGAGTACAACCGCATCTACTGGGACTTCGTCGCCGCCGGCCAGGAAAAGCCCAGGCCGGACAGCGAAACCGTGCCCTTGCAAACCCTGATGCAACAAGCCGGCTTTACCGACGGCGAGTTCGCCAAGCTCAAGGAGGCTCAAGCCAACTCCGACGGCCTGGTCAAACTGGAAGTACGGGCGATGAACGCGGTTAAAGGCAAGTTCGCCGACGCCCAAGGGCAGTACACCGTCAGCGGCCAGCCGGACATGGAACTGGCGCGCAAACTGGTGCACAGCAAGGAATACCATCAGTTCAAAGCCCAGATCATGAAGCCCATCGACGACTTCTTCGTGCTGCTGGACCAGCGCACCAACGCCGCGCTGGCGCAGGCCAAAGACAGGCTGTCCAACGCCCAGCTGCAGTTCCTCACCGCCATCGTGCTGCTGGTGGGCGAAATCCTGCTGCTGATCCTGCTGGGCCGCCGCCAGATCCACACCCAGCTGGGCGGCTCCGTCACCGACATCGAGAGCGTGCTGCAGGAAATTGCCTCCGGCAATCTGGCGGTGGAGGTGCCCAAAGCGCCGGAAGCCAGCGCGCTGGGGCAAATCGGCGTCATGAACCAGCGGCTGCGCCGCCTGATAGGCGAAGTCAACAACAACGCCGGAGAACTGGTCAGCGCCGTCGGCTCTTTGCACCAGACCACCAACCGCATCAGCGAGGACGCGGACCAGGTCAACCAAGCCATCAGCTCCAGCGCCGCCACCATTGAGCAGATCACCGTCAGCGTCACCCATGTGGCCGACACCACCGCCGACGCCAACGCCATCATCTCTCAAGCCAACAACAGCGCGGAACGCGGCCGCCAGGCCATGCACCAAGTGTCCGCCGAAGTGGGCAAGCTCTCCCAGGCCATGTCCACCCTCAGCGACACCCTGCATTCGCTGGGCACCCGCTCCGAGGAAATCAGCTCCATCGTCAACGTGATCAAAGACATCGCCGATCAAACCAACCTGCTGGCGCTCAACGCCGCCATCGAAGCCGCCCGCGCCGGGGAAATGGGCCGCGGCTTCGCCGTGGTGGCCGACGAAGTGCGCAAGCTGGCCGAACGCACCGCCCAGGCCACCACCGAAATCACCAATATGACCCAAGGCATGCGCCAGCAAACCGCCGGCACCGTCGCCAGCATGCAGCAGGCCCGTTCCACCGTGGACCAGAGCGTGGACCTGGCTCAGGGCGCGGCCAGCGAGATCGAAAACATCGGCGGCCTGATGCGGCAAGTGGTGGATACCTTCACCCAGATCACCCACGCCACCCGCGAGCAATCCACCGCCGTCGGCAACATCGCCCACACCACCGAACACATCAACGGCATGACCCGCAGCACCTCGGAAGTGGCGCAAGGCGCCAGCGCCACCCTCAGCGAACTGAACGGCCACGCCAGCAAGCTCAAACACGTGGTGGAACGCTTCCACCTCTAAAGCCGCGCGTTGGAGATACAAAGCAACAGGGCTCCGCCATGCGGAGCCCTGTTGCTTACTTGGACGCTCAAAGCCCGTTAAAAGGCTCTGGGAAAATCACGCCTACCGTCAGATAGGCACCAGGCTGGCGGACAGCGGCAAATGATCGGACAAGCGCGACCACGGCGCGCCCCTCAGCACCTCCGCCCCCAAGGGCTTCAGCCCGCGCACATAGATCCGGTCCAGCGGCAACATGGGCATGCGCGCCGGAAAGCTGCGCGCATGGCGGCCGAACAACTGATCGAACACCTCCACCATGCCCAGGCTGTCCATCAGGTGATCCGTCGCCTCTTCCCGCCAGTCGTTGAAATCGCCGGCCAGAATCAGCGGCGCGTCCGCCGGCACGTTCTCGCGCACATAGCGCGCCAGGTCCAGATACTGCTTGCGCCGGTCCCGCGCCAACAGATTGAAATGGCCGCACAAGGTCACCACCGGCCGCTTCCAGCCCGCCGGCGTCAGCTGACAGTGCAGCAGGCCGCGGTTCTCGAAGCGGTTGACCGAGATATCGCGGTTGCACCAGGTATTGATGGGAAAGCGCGTCAGCAAGGCGTTGCCGTGATGGCCGTGCTCATAGGCCGCATTCAGGCCGTAAGCCACCTTGTGATCCAGCCGGCGCGCCAGAAAATGATGCTGCGGCAGCTTGGGCCAGCTGGCGTGCTGCAAGGCGCGCTCAATGTTCTTGCCTTGCACCTCCTGCAGGAACAGCACATCGGCGTCTATGGACTCCAGCGCGGAAGCCATATCGCCCAGCCGCACATGGCGGTTCAGCGGCGACATGCCCTTGTGGATATTGTAAGTGGCTACGGTAATGGCTTTCATGCAATACGCTTTTTTAGACCCGCTAACAAAACCCCTGATCCCACGTTGCGCCTCCTTGCCGTACGACTTGTACTGCCTGCGTCGGCGCGCCTTGGTTCAGGTTCTCTGCGAGGGTTTGTTAGTGGCTCTTAATCGGGAGGGCTCACAGCCCGCCGCTTTTAACTGCCCCGTGAACAAGCTAACTCAGACCACCGGCCGCCGCCCCCGTTCCCCGCGCCCATTGTCCGCTGCCTCAGTTTCAAAGATAAGCGCTGGAGGCGCAATTGCAATCTCCGCGCCCAGGCAAACAGGGAATTGAAAATCATTCTCCTAACGCGCATTGCCCGTCTGCAAAATATCCAACAACCGGCATTGCAAGATGAATACAGCTGCACTACACACTTATAACAGTAGCTAGAAAACAATACGTGATTATCGGCGGAAGTTAGGGAGCGAGCGATGGGAAACTTTCTTGCGCAGTTCAGCATCAAGGTCAAGATCTTGGGGCTGATACTGCTTGGCGTGCTGGCCAGCGTGGTCATCGGCACGGTTGGCATCAAAAGCACCGCGGAGATGAACAATCTCACCATTGACATGCATGACAATCTGCTGATGTCAGTCAATTGGGTCTCCAGCGCCAACCAGTACGCCATCTACGTCAGCCGGTCCGACTACCGCTTCATCGCCGAGAGCGACAAAAAACAGATGGACCAGATTACCGCCAACCACGCCAAATACGTGGCGGAGATGAACCGGCTGATGGATCTCTATCGCAAAACCGTACTCACCCCGCCGGAAGTGGACGCGCTCAAACGCTTTGACGCCGCCTGGCCGGCCATGGAGGAAGCCTGTAAAAAAGTCCGCGACCTCAACTACAGCGATACTGGCGACGGGGTCAATAACAAGAAAGCGCTGGAACTGATGTCCAAGGAGTGCCGGCCCAAATTCCAAGTCGTCGACGACATCATGAGCCAGATCGTCGACATCAACATCAAAGTGGCCGATAAAGCAAAAGAGACCGCGGATCAGGAATACCAAAGGGCTCGCAATACCACCATCGTCGTGCTAGTAGCAGCCGTAGTCGTATTACTAATGCTGGGCTTGATGATACAGAACGGCATCATCGGCAGCCTGAAAAAAGGCATGGCGGCGCTGTTCCAACTGGGCAGCGGCGACCTGACCGGCGAAATCGAAGTACAGGGCAAGGACGAAGTGGCCCTGATGATGCAATCGCTGTCCGACACCCAGAAAAAACTGCGCGTTACCGTGGGCGACATCATCAACTCCGCCTCCAGCGTGGCCGCCACCGCGGAGGAACTGGCCGCCTCCACCGAGCAAGTCAGCGCCAGCATCGGCCAGCAGGTCAACGCCACCTCCAGCGCCGCTGCGTCGATCGAAGAGCTGACCGTCAGCATCGACCAATGCTCCAACAACGCCTCGCTGGCGGACTCCCAGGCCAGCGAAGCCGGCAGCCAGGCCAAGATAGGCAACAAAGAAGTGCAGGACTCCACCCATCAGGTGCGCAAGGTCAACGACAGCGTGGCCGCCTCCGCCAACAACCTGGAATCCTTGTCCGAACAGGCGCAGATGATCAGCAGCATCGCCACCGTCATCAAGGAAGTGGCGGATCAGACCAACCTCTTGGCGCTCAACGCCGCCATTGAGGCCGCCCGCGCCGGCGAACAGGGCCGCGGCTTCGCCGTGGTGGCCGACGAAGTGCGCAAGCTGGCGGAACGCACCACCGGCTCCGCCACCGAAATCACCCAAATGATCGCCAAGATCCAGGCCGGAGCCAAGGAGGCGGTGGACAGCATGCGCAGCAGCCGCCACATCGTCAGCCAAGTGGTGGAATCCTCGGAACATGTGTCCACCACCATCAGCTCGGTGGAAGAAAGCGCGGAAGGCGTGGTCGGGGCCATCAGCGACATCGCCATGGCGATGCAGGAACAGCGTCAGGCCAGCACCGAACTGGCCACCCGCGTGGAAGCCATCGCCCAGATGTCCAAGGAAAACGGCATTGCGGTGGATGTGTTTTCTCAAGCCACCCGCGAACTGGCGGTGGTGGCGGAGAGGTTGCAGCAGACCACGCTGGCCTTCAAGCTCTAAGAACCTGTTTACGATCTGCTGCGCGTCGACGATACCGCGTTGAAACCGGCTTCGAAATGCTCATGTACCACCTGTACATTCCGCTTTCTCAGCCGTTTTCGCCTTGTCTCGCCTTAGCTCGCGAGATCGTAAACACGTTCTAAGCCAGCGATTAAACGGCTTCATCCACCGCCCCGCCGGCCTGGTCCGCGGGGCGGTTTTTTTCATCCTTGCCGTCCCTTCATTGACAGCAAGCGCCCGCCTCGCCAACAATAGCCCCGCGCCGCTGCAACTGCGGCGCTCGGGCTTGGACTCCCGACGTTGAGATCGTTTCGGCAGACCGCGGCCTCCCCGCGCTCTGTCTCGCTATTGCTTTGCCTATTCGGGCGGGCCATGGCGAGGGCACCTCGCGGTGCGCCGGTCTTTGGAACGATCTCCCGGTAGTCCAACCTTGTCATGCGCCCGCCTAGCCGCGCCCCGCGGCCAGGCCGGCATCCGCTTGAGGAGGTAGCAATGTCGACATCCATTAGGCGCGTATCCCGCCCTGTTTCCCCGTTATCCCCCATATCGGCGCTTGCCTGTTTCAATAAGGAGGCCCGCCATGAGTAAATCCAAAGAAGAACTACGCGCCTTCTACCGCCTGCTGGAGGCCCGCGAAGCCAAACTGCCCTTTGTCGGCCCCTCGCCGGACCGCAGCCTTCCGCATTACTGGCGGGTGCCACAGTGCCGGGACTTCTCGGAGGCCTACGCGCTGGGCGAACGCCATGGCCAAGCGCTGGTTGATCTATTTCGCCAACACCCGGACCACGCCGGCCACGGTCTGCTCTCCCGCATCGCCCATGATATGAACTTGTTCGATTTCAGCCCGCAACGCGGCACATGGGCCGGCTTCTTCGACCATCTGGAAGTGCTGATCGCCGTCAGCATCCACATGCACGAGAGTGACGCGGAGGCGCAAGCAGCGCTGTCCTAAGAACCTGTTCAAAGTCTCGCGAGCAAGAGCGAGACAAGGCGAAAACCGCTGAAGAAGCGGAATGTACAAGTGGTACATGAGCATTCTGAAGCGGTTTTTAACGCCGTATCGCCGACGCGCAGCAGACATTGAACAGGTTATAAGGCGAAAAACACGCCCGGACGGCCTTCGTCCGGGCGGCAATGGGGAATGTGACAATAGCTGGCGTGGGCAATCTATGGTAAAAAGCCTGCAATCCTTGTCTTCAGCAACACGGGCAAGGCGGCTGCGCGAGTCACCTGTTTGATCCATTCACCCTCCCTCTTGGTGCCGGATAAAAACCACAGGCGGGTGACTCGCCCAGCCGAAATGCTTGTCATTTTCACCTTCCCCTCCTCCTGATTTGCCGCGCCCCTAGAAACGTATTTACGATCTCGCGAGCTAGAGCGAGACAAGGCGAAAACGGCTGAGAAAGCGGAATGTACACGTGGTACATGAGCATTTCGAAGCCGTTTTCAACGCCGTATCGCCGACGCGCAGCAGATCGTAAACAGGTTCTAACGGCATTCGCGTTCATTCCCCCACTGTCAACGGCCTGAAAGGTCCGGTGTTTATTCTCCGCCGCGCCGTACCATGGGGCTTCGATTCATCAATCCGTAAAGGAGAGTCTGAATGGCCAAAATCAAACGCGCCGCAAAAAAACTGGCGGCGTTGGCGGACAAGGTACGCGGGCAGAAGAAGGCGACTAAATCGGCTAGAAAGCTGGCCGCCAAGGTGCTGAAACACCCGATGACCGAAAAGCCAAGCAAAAAGAAGGAGCAAAAACGCGCCAAGCGGGACAAGGCCGAAAAGCAGCAAGCTGAATAAGCCTTACGCGCAACTCCGCCAAGGCCTGGAATAGGCCTTCGGCTTCGTCCAAGGGCGGCGCCGGCGTTTCCGCCGCGCCGCCCTTAGAATGTGTTTACAATCTCGCAGGCAAAGGCGAGGCGCCCATACCCAGGCTTACACCTGATAAGCCGACACCGTTTGCAAAATCACCCGCGCTTGCTGGCTCAGCTGCCCGGCGGCGTCCGCCGAACCGCTGGACGCCGAAGAGTTTTCCTC
Organism: Chromobacterium fluminis; assembly: GCF_011602385.1. Classification (NCBI taxonomy): domain Bacteria; kingdom Pseudomonadati; phylum Pseudomonadota; class Betaproteobacteria; order Neisseriales; family Chromobacteriaceae; genus Chromobacterium; species Chromobacterium fluminis. The sequence goes on from NZ_JAAOMA010000007.1 coordinate 46,154, forward strand.
CGCCATCTGGGCAATCTGCTCCACGCGCTGAGCAATGGTGTTGCTGGCCACGCTCTGCTCCGCAATGCTGTTGGAAATATCGCGCACCAATTCCATCGCCTTCCCGCTACTATCCCGTATTCCGTCGATGGCGTCGTTGGCGGCGCGGGTGTTGGCGGTTTCCTGATGCACTTGTTCCACCACTTTTTCCATGCTCTGCACCGCTTCCATCGTGCTGCTCTGCATCTTGTTGATGATGGCGGCAATCTCGGTGGTGGAACTGGCGGTGCGTTCCGCCAATTTGCGCACCTCGTCCGCCACTACGGCGAAACCACGCCCCATCTCCCCGGCGCGCGCCGCCTCGATCGCCGCGTTCAGGGCCAGAAGATTGGTTTGATCTGCGATGTCTTTGATCACCCCCATCACCGAGGCGATGGTGGCGCTGTCTTCTTTCAATTGCCCAATGCGCTGCGCGGCGTCGGTGATCGCGCCGGCTACCTGGGTGATGCCGCGCACGGTGGCGGAAATCACTTGGCCGCCTTCCGTCGCCATCTCGCCGGCCTGCTGCGACTGGCCGCGCGCCTCCTGCGCACTGGAAGCGACATGGTTGATGCTCACCGTCATCTGTTCCACCGCCGCCGCCATCGCCGCGGCGGATTCGCTTTGCATTTCCGAACTGCGGGCAATCTCATGGGTGTTGTTGGCCAGGCCGGACATCGCGCCGTCGATGGAGCCGATGCTGTCGCGGATGTCACGGAAGCTGCGCTGCAGGTTCTCCAACAGTTGGTTGAAAGCGGACGCGGTTTCTCCCACCTCGTCCATGCGGCCCACCGGCGCGCGCAAGGTGAAGTCTTTTTGTTGGTTCACCGTGAACATAGTGGAGCGGATCTGATGCAGGCTGGTCCGGATATGGCTGAACAGCAACCAACCCAGGCCGCCGCTCAATAATAAACAAGCCGAGATGACCGCCACCGAACTGCCGAAGGCCATGCTGTAAGCGGCGGCGTTGTCCTTGGATAAGCTGTCCGCCAATGCGTAGTTAAAATCGATATGGTTGTTGAGGTCATTGGCCAGCGCCTTGGCGGAGTCCGGGATCGGCCCCGTCACCAGCATGGCCTGCGCCGCCGCGCCGTTATTCTCGCGCGAGGCTTTCAAAAAGCCCTCAAGATGACCGCGGTAGGCTTGCAGATCCGCCCGGTCTTGCTGCAACAGCTTGCGGTCCGCGTCATTGGACAGCAGGTCTTTCTCATAAACAGCCAGCACCTGATCCAGCGCCTTGTTGCCTTCAGCGATCTGCGCTTCAGCGTCCGCCTTGCTCTTGGCGTCCGCGGCGATGCCGTGGCGATAAGCCGCCACGCGCATCTTGGTCAGAGCCAGCAAGCCCTGGTCCAGCGCCTTGATGCTGGGGAAGGTATTGACTTTCAGATAATCAAACCGCTCATTAGCACTGTGCAATTGCCACAGGCCGTAACTACCGACGCCGATCAAGGCCAACATGGCCACCATCATGGTCAGCATAAGCCGCTGTGAGATATTCATCCTCATTCTCCGTTTCTTCACCCGATGCCAGATATAGCTTTGTTATAGGCATATCGAGAAAACAGGAGAAAGTACTAAGTAAGAATATCTATTAAGCACATATATTCAGCGGCGCCGCGGCCCTACACTTGGTACTGAGTCACGGTGTTCAGAATGTTTTTGGCCTGCTGCTGCAATTGCTCCGCCGCGTCCGCCGAGGCGCTGGAGGCGGACGCGTTCTCTTCCGCCATCTGCGCGATCTGCTCCACCTTCTGGGCAATGGTGTTGCTGGCGCTGCTTTGCTCGTTGATGCTGCCGGAAATGTCCTTGACCAGCTCCATCGCCTGACCGCTGCTGTCCTGAATTTTCTCTATCACATTGCTGGCTTCACGGGCGTTGTCGGTTTCCTGATGCACTTGTTCCACCACTTTTTCCATGCTTTGCACCGCTTCCAGCGTGCTGCTTTGCATTTTGTTGATGATGGTGGCGATTTCCGTGGTGGAGCTGGCGGTGCGCTCGGCCAGTTTGCGCACTTCGTCGGCCACCACCGCGAAACCTCGGCCGGTTTCGCCGGCGCGCGCCGCCTCGATCGCCGCGTTCAGAGCCAAAAGGTTGGTCTGATCGGCGATGTCCTTGATTACCCCCATCACCGAGGCGATGGTGGCGCTGTCGTCCTTCAATTGTCCAATGCGATGGGAGGCGTTGCTGATCGCGCCCGCCACCTCGGAAATGCCCATCACCGTGGCGGAGATCACCTGCCCGCCCTCGTTGGCCATGCTGCCCGCCTGCTGCGCCTGGGTGCGCGCCTCCACCGCGTTGCTGGCCACATGGTTGATGCTCACCGTCATCTGCTCCACCGCCGCCGCCATGGCCCCGGCGGATTCGCTCTGCACCTCAGAGCTGCGGGCAATCTGATTGGTGTTGGCCGCCAGGCCGGAGGTGGCTTTGTCTATTTCCGAGATGTTGTCGCGTATGCCGCGGAAGCTGTGCTGCAGGTCTTCCAGCAAGTGGTTGAACGCCGTGGCGGTACGGCCAATCTCGTCCTTGCGCAAGACTTTGGCGCGCAGGCGGAAATCCTTGCTGGCGCTGACCTGATCCAGGGTTTCGCCTATCTGGCTGAGGCTGCTGCGGATGCTGCGGAACAAGGCGATGCCCAGCCCGCCGCTGAGGGCCAAGGCGCCCAGGATCGCCACCAGCGAGGAAACGAAGGCCTGCTCGTAGGCCACGGCGTTGTCCGCGGACAGCTGCTTGGCGAGCTTGTAGTTGTACTCGATGTGATCCTTGATGTCCTTGACCACAGCCTTGGCCACGGGCAGCAACGGCCCGTTCACCAGTTCCTTGCGGGTGGTTTCCGGCGGCTGCTCGCGCGAAATCTTGAACACGGTGTCGCGCTGCTGGCGGTAGACCCGGATGTCCGCGCGGTCCTTTTCTATCAGCCGCCGGTCTTCGTCGTCGGACACTAGTTCCTTCTGATAACGATCCAACGCGGTGTCCATCTGCTTGTCCAGCTCGGCGATGCTGGCCTCGATGTCGGCCTTGACCTTGGGATCTTCGCTGATCCCGTGGCGATAGGTCAGCACCCGCATATCGGTTTGCGCTTGCAAGGCCTGATCCAGAGTTTGGATGCTGGGAAAGGAGTTGATCTGCAGATAATCGAAGCGTTCGTTGGCGCGATGCAGTTGGAGCAGCCCGAAGCCGCCGACAATGAACAAGCCGAGCAAGGCAACCGCCAAGGTCAGCAGCAAGCGTTGGGATATGCTCATGGTAACCCCCTAGGTTCATCACTTATGAAGCTCGATTCTTTATAGGCTTGCTTCCTTGGAGTTTTCAAATCATTTGGCATGGAAAATCAGGCTTTTGCGACAGGCGGCGGCACCGTAGAATGTTCTCGCAATCACAACATTCATAAAACGCAAACAACAAAGGAGAACCACCATGACGCCATTCCGTCCCCGCCCAAGACTGTTGCTAAGCGCGCTGGCCCTGAGCTTGAGCCTGGGCTTCAACGCCCCGGCCCTGGCGCTGAGCCCGCCGGCGGCGCCACAGGTCAAATACGATTACGACTACGATGTTTTCCACCCGGTCTACGCCCGTAACGGCATGGTGGCCACCGAGCAAGGCCTAGCCACCCAAGTGGGGCTGGACATTCTGCGCCAGGGCGGCAACGCGGTAGACGCCGCGGTGGCCGTGGGCTTTGCGCTGGCGGTGACGCTGCCCAACGCCGGCAACCTGGGCGGCGGCGGCTTCATGGTGCTGCACGACGCCAAGAGCGGCCGCAACATTGCGCTGGATTTCCGCGAGATCGCGCCGGCCAAGGCTAGCCGCGACATGTATCTGGACGCTCAGGGCAAGGTGGTTGACGGCCGCTCGTTGTACACCCACTTGGCGGTGGGCGTGCCCGGCACCGTGGCCGGCCTGGCCCACGCCCAGCAGCGCTGGGGCAGCCTGCCGCTGGCCAAGGTGATCGCGCCGGCGGTGAAACTGGCGGAGCAAGGCTTCGCGGTGTCGCAGACACTGGCGGAAATGCTGGAGGTGGAAAAGGACAATCTGGGACGCTGGGACAGCAGCCGCGCGGTGTTTTTCCGCGACGGCCGCCCGCTGCGCGCCGGCGAGAAGCTGGTGCAGCGCGATTTGGGACAATCTCTGCGCCTGATCGCGCAACAAGGCCCTAAAGCCTTTTATCAGGGCAGCATCGCCGACAAGATCGTGGCGGAAATGGCGCGCCACGGCGGCCTGATCAACAAGGCGGACCTGGCCGGCTACAAGGTGGAGGAGCGCGCGCCGGTCAGCGGCAGCTACCGCGGCTACCAAGTGGTGTCCATGCCGCCTCCCAGCTCCGGCGGCATTCACATCGTCCAGATCCTGAACCTGTTGGAGCGCTATCCGCTGGCGGATTACGGCCCCAACAGCGCGCAAACCATCCACTACCTGGCCGAGGCGATGAAACTGGCCTACGCCGACCGCTCCGAATACCTGGGCGACCCGGCCTTCGTCAAAGTGCCGCAGGCCGGGCTGACTTCCAAGCGCTACGCCGACCAATTGGCCACGACGATAGACCCGGTCAAGGCCCGGCCCGCCGACGAGATCAAGCCCGGCAAGCCGCAGCCCTATGAAAGCGACCAGACCACCCACTACTCCATCGTGGACAAGCAAGGCAACGCGGTGGCGGTGACTTATACGCTGAACCTGAACTTCGGCAGCGGCATCATTGCCGGCGGCACCGGCATTTTGCTCAATAACGAGATGGACGACTTTTCCGTCAAGCCCGGCGTGCCCAACGCCTTCGGCCTGATCGGCGGCGACGCCAACGCGGTGGCGGCCGGCAAGCGGCCCTTGTCGTCGATGTCGCCGACGCTGGTGCTGAAAAACGGCAAACCCTGGCTGGTTACCGGCAGCCCGGGCGGCGCGCGCATCATCACCACCACCTTGCAAACCATCGTCAACGCCGTCGATTTCGGCATGAACCCGGCCGAAGCCGCGTCCACGCCGCGGGTTCACCATCAGTGGCTGCCGGATGAGCTGCGGGTGGAAAAAGGCCTGAGCCCGGACACGCTGCGGCTGTTGCGCGAGCAAGGCTACAAAATCGCACTCAAGCCCAGCATGGGCCGGACCCAGACCATACAACTGCGCGACGGCGGCTTGTACGGTTATTCCGACCCGCGCAACCCTGACGGCGCCACGATGGGCTACTAAGAACCTGTTCGCGATCTTTTGTCTGTGCTTTGAAACACGGTTTGCTGCACAGGAAGCCGCGTATCCGACGCGCCCCGGGTCCCTTCAAGCCTGCCCTCGGGCCTGACGGGAACCGGCGGGAAGCCGTAGGCCTGGCTTGCAGGGTGGCCTTTAGGTGTGGAGAGGATATTTGGCCAAGCAAATATCCTCTCCCTGCTCGCCGGGCAGCCCCGGCAATCAAAATCATCATCCACGCAGCGGATTCAATGCCTTGCCTTGAGCGACATCCTCGGTCTGATTAGAGCCTGCTCCCGATCCGTTGCGGCGATACCGCGTTCCAAATCGCGCCGGCCAGGCGGCTCCCCGCTCCCAGCGTCAAGGAAGCGCCTGGCCGGCCGATAAAGCGTTAAACCGGCATGGAAACTCAACCATAATGTAACAACGCATCCGAATCTGGCCGCCGGTCCTACGCCGTCCATTGGGGAGAAGCCCGCACATGCTGAAATCGCTGAGCAGCGCCGCGCTGGCCTTGTCGCTGTCGCTCCATGTCGACGCGGCCACCCTGCACTTTGTCACCCAGGATTTCCCGCCCTTCATCGAAGTGACCGAAAAACCCCTGCCGCAGGGCCTGATGGTGGACACGCTGGTGGCCGTATGCAAACGGCTAAACTGGAGTTGCGAAGTTCAGGCCATGGTGTGGCGCCGCGCCTTGCTGCTGGCCGAGGAAGGCAAGGTGGACGGCATCTTTCCGGTGCAGGACACGCCGGAGCGCAGGATATCCCTGGTCTTGAGCGCGCCGGTGTACAACAGCAGCTACGGCCTGTTCGCCACCGCCAGTTCCACCTTCCGCTACCAGCAAGCGCAGGATCTGCTCAATCACCGCATCGCGGTCTACGGCCCGTCGGTGACGCAGAACGCCTTGGACAAATTGATTGCCGGCCTGCCCAATATGAACATCACCGTGGAAAACAATCAGGAAACGGTGTTAAAGAAATTGGCCGCCATGCGTTACGGCTCGGACGCGGTGGTTTTCGCCAACGAAGACGTCACTCGCTACATCATCCGGCGCGAAGCGCTGAGCGGCCTTCGCCCGCTGGCCACCATCCAGCCGCTGACCTATCTCTACGGTTTCCCGTTAAAGTCAGTTAAACCGGGCATGGTAGCGGACTTCAACCAAGCCCTGAACGCGCTGTGCCACGACGGCACGCTGCCCCGTCTGGCGCGCCGCTACAACGTCCGGCTGGCCGCTTGCAAATAATATTTGAAAGTTTTTGCTATCAATTAAATTGAACATCCATTAGCGATGTGTTATATTTGTTCAAAATTTCAAACAGCCACCATAAGCGCCACGCCATTTTGGCGCTTATCTTGCGCTTCAATGCGATAAACAACCCTTCTGCCCCAAACGGTTTTACGGGGCGGTCTAAGCGACCGACTGTCTTTGCTGACGGCGTCATCCGCGCTTTTTGCGGAGCGTTGTTGCGCCTCTAGCGCATGTGGCTTCCGGATTTCCAATCACAGGAGCGTAGCATGCAAACTCAATCGTCTTCCCCAGCCTGGCTGGGCTGGGCTTTTCTGATGGTGGCCATCGCCACCGAAATCTTGGGCACGTCCTTCATGGCTTACGCCGCCCGCACCGAAAGCTACTGGGGCTACGGCGTGATGGCGGCGGCGCTGGCGCTGTCCTATTACTTCCTGTCTCTCGCCATCCGCACCATCTCCGTGGGCGTGGCTTACGCCGCCTGGGAAGCCCTGGGCCTGGCCGGCCTGGCGCTGATCGGCGTCTATCTATTTGGCGAAACCTTGCTGACTCAGGAAATCATCGGGCTGGGCTTGTCCGTGATGGGCATTGCCTGCGTAGTGTCTGGCGAAGCCGATGAACAAGCTCAGGAGCAAAGCGCATGAAAACCGTATTCTATTTATTCGTAGTGTCCTCGGCCCTGATAGAAGTGGCCGCCAACCTGATGCTGGAAAAGTCCAACGGCTTCCGCAACAAGGCCTGGGGCTTCGGCGCCATCGCCATGGTTTGGGTGGCTTTCACCCTGCTGGGCCAGGCGGTACGCGGCATCGACCTAGCCGTGGCTTACGCGCTGTGGGGCGCGCTGGGCATCATTGGCACCGCCATCGGCGCGCGCGTCTTTTTTGGCCAGCGGCTCAAGCCGCTGGGCTGGGTGGGCATGGCGGTGGTGATTTCCTCGGTAGTGGTACTGACCACTGCCTGATAAACAGCGGCGGCGTTCAGTGACGCTTTTATGACGCGCCTCCGCCTACAACCTGTCCTATCTGAGTATGGCGACCCGCGCCATAACGGTTTAGGGTACGGGCTCCATCCAAGCAATGAAAGGCTGAGACATGCAACAGTATCAAGTCTTGAGCAGCATGAGCCAAGAGTCCTTGGAAAACACCCAAGCCTTGCTCACCCTCTGCGAGCACTGCGCCAGCGATGTCGGCATCCTGGCCATTCACGGCGAAACAGATCAACCTTGCGAGCTGTGCGGCGAAGTCGATTGACGCGCCGCCTTCGACCACACACCGGGCCGGCCATGCCGGCCCTTTGTTTTTCCCGGCGCCGCCGCGCCGGCACAGGAATACCCATGCCGATTCAAAAACTGGACCACGTCGCCCTGCCAGACTGGGTGGCGCTGCGCCAACAACTCTGGCCGCACCATGCGTCCGCCGCCCACTACCGCGACGGCGAGGCCATCCTCGCGTCGGGCCACCTTGCCGCCTTCCTGGCGCGGGATGCCGCCGGCCAGGCGGTGGGCTTCGCCGACGCGGCGATCCGGCACGACTATGTCAATGGTTGCGCCGACAGCCCGGTCGCCTTCCTGGAAGGCATTTTCGTGTCGCCCGCCTGCCGGCGAAACGGCATCGCCCGACAATTGGTGGCGGCGGTGCAGGCCTGGGGCTTGGAACACGACTGCATGGAACTGGCGTCCGACGCGCCGCTAAGCAATGTCGATTCGCAGCGTATGCACGCCTGCCTGGGTTTCGAGGAAACTGAAAGAGTGGTGTTTTTTAGGAAGGCGCTATCCTAAAGCCAGTTTCTCCCCCTCGTCACGCATCGAAGAGGCAACCTGGCTAAGCGCATGGGCTCCGCCCAAGGCCTTATTAAAGGCGGCGCGCAAGCATCCGCGCTTATTGATCTTTCTTCGGCGTATTCATTTCCCGCGGCCATTGGGAGAAAGCCATAAACCAAAGCGCGACGATGCCGAAAAAGGGAAACGCGAAAAGCAGGCCGGCCCATCTTGAATACCCCATCCTCGACATCACGATTCCGGACAACACCACCGCCAGAATCGTGATCGCCGCAATCAAGAGCAGAATGATCCCGATGATCGCCATCACTTGGCTCCTTCAAACGCAGGCCATTTCGACCTCGCCAGAATCCACAGCGCCGCCAGCATGCCAAGCACCGGCACGAGCACCAGCAGCGCATAATAAGGCGGCAAGCCGACCCGCTTGAAGATGCGCCACAAGGGATAAGCCGTCACTAGAACGGCCATAACTAGGTTCACCAGAAATTCCACCAAACGCCTCCTCGCTCAAAAACATGCCGCCGTCGAATAAAGGGCGGCATTTTAGCACGCTCAGTCGGCATGCATTTCAGGCCGCTCCGCACCAAAACAGCCGCCCGAAGCGATGGGCGCATCAGCAGGAGGCGGTTCTGAGAGGCTGCCGCAAAAAAATACCCCGCTAACGCGAGGTATTTTTGAGGGCAGGACACTCCGGGTCCGCCCCAAGGATCAGCTCATCAGAGCTTAGCTTTGCTTACACCTTCACGGTATCGGCCAGTTCCTGATAGTCGGCGATCTCGTTGAAGTTCATATAGCGGTAAACTTCGCCGGCCTTCTGATTGAGCACGCCGATGTCGGCCATGTATTCCTCCTTGGTCGGGATGCGGCCCAGACGGGAGCAGATCGCGGCCAGTTCGGCGGAACCCAGGTAAACGTTGGAGTTCTTGCCCAAACGATTGGGGAAGTTGCGAGTGGAGGTGGACATCACGGTGGCGCCCTCCTTCACCTGCGCCTGGTTGCCCATACACAGCGAGCAGCCCGGCATTTCCATGCGCGCGCCGGCGGTGCCGAAAGTACCGTAATGGCCTTCCGCGGTCAGCTGTTCGGCGTCCATCTTGGTCGGCGGCGCCACCCACAGTTTCACCGGGATATCGCGCTTGCCTTCCAACAGCTTGGAAGCGGCGCGGAAGTGACCGATATTGGTCATGCAGGAGCCGATGAACACTTCGTCGATCTTGGCGCCGGCCACGTCGGACAGGGTTTTCACATCGTCCGGGTCGTTCGGGCAGGCCACGATGGGCTCGTGGATGTCGGCCAGATCGATCTCGATCACCGCCGCGTATTCCGCGTCGGCGTCGCCCTTCAGCAGCTGCGGATTGGCGATCCAGGCCTCCATCGCCTTGATGCGGCGCTCCAGCGTGCGCGCGTCCTGATAGCCGTTGGCGATCATGGTCTTCATCAGGGTGATGTTGGAGGTCATGTATTCGATGATGGGCGCTTTGTCCAGATGCACCGTGCAGCCGGCGGCGGAGCGCTCGGCGGAGGCGTCGGACAGCTCAAACGCTTGCTCCACCTTCAAGTCCGGCAAGCCTTCGATTTCCAGGATACGGCCGGAGAAGGCGTTTTTCTTGCCGGCCTTGGCCACGGTCAGCAGGCCTTGCTTGATCGCGTACAGCGGGATGGCGTTGACCAGATCGCGCAGGGTCACGCCCGGCTGCATCTTGCCCTTGAAGCGCACCAGCACCGATTCAGGCATGTCCAGCGGCATCACGCCGGTGGCGGCGGCAAAGGCCACCAGGCCGGAGCCGGCCGGGAAGGAGATGCCGATCGGGAAACGGGTGTGGCTGTCGCCGCCGGTGCCCACGGTGTCCGGCAGCAGCAGACGGTTCAGCCAGCTGTGGATCACGCCGTCGCCCGGACGCAGCGACACGCCGCCGCGGGTGGAGATGAAGGCCGGCAGTTCTTTGTGCATCTTCACGTCCACCGGCTTGGGATAAGCGGCGGTGTGGCAGAAGGACTGCATCACCAGATCGGCGGAGAAGCCCAGGCAGGCCAGGTCTTTCAGTTCGTCGCGGGTCATCGGGCCGGTGGTGTCCTGCGAGCCGACGGTAGTCATCTTCGGTTCGCAGTAAGTGCCCGGGCGCACGCCCTGGCCTTCCGGCAGGCCACAGGCGCGGCCAACCATTTTCTGAGCCAGGCTGAAACCCTTGCCGGAATCCACCGGGGATTTGGGCAGACGGAACTCGGTGGACGCCGACAGGCCCAGCGCTTCGCGCGCCTTGCCGGTCAGGCCGCGGCCGATGATCAGGTTAATACGGCCGCCGGCGCGCACTTCGTCCAGGATCACTTCGGACTTGAGCGCGAAGTCGGCGATCTTCTGGCCGGCCTTCTCGATCTTGCCTTCATACGGGTAGATGTCGATCACGTCGCCCATGTCCATCTTGGACACGTCCACTTCGATCGGCAGCGCGCCGGAGTCTTCCTGGGTGTTGAAGAAGATGGGGGCGATCTTGCCGCCCAGGCACACGCCGCCGAAGCGCTTGTTCGGCACGTAGGGAATGTCTTCGCCCGTGCCCCAGATCACGCTGTTGGTGGCGGATTTGCGGCTGGAGCCGGTGCCCACCACGTCGCCCACGTAGGCAACCAGATGGCCTTTTTTCTTCAGGTCTTCGATGAACTGCATCGGGCCGCGCTTGCCGTCTTCTTCCGGAGTGATGCCGGGACGGGCGTTCTTCAGCATGGCGAGGTAATGCAACGGGATGTCCGGGCGGCTCCAGGCGTCCGGCGCCGGGGACAGGTCGTCGGTATTGGTTTCGCCGGTGACCTTGAACACGGTGACGGTGATTTTATCGGCCACCGCCGGACGGCTGGTGAACCATTCGGCATTGGCCCAGGATTCCACCACCTGCTTGGCGAAGGCGTTGCCCTTGTCCATTTTTTCCTTCACGTCGTGGAAGGCGTCGAACATCAGCAGGGTTTTCTTCAGGCCGTCGGCAGCGATCTGGGCCACGGCGGCGTCGTCCAGCAGGTCGATCAGCGGCTTGATGTTGTAGCCGCCCAGCATGGTGCCCAGCAGCTGAGTGGCCAACTCGCGGGAGACCAGCGGGGATTGGGCGTCGCCCTCGGCCACGGCGGCCAGGAAGGAAGCCTTGACCTTGGCGGCGTCGTCCACGCCCGGCGGCACGCGATGGGTGATCAGTTCAACCAGGGTGCTTTCTTCGCCCTTGGGCGGGTTTTTCAGCAGTTCCACCAGCGCTTCCACTTGTTTGGCGGACAGCGGCAGCGGCGGAATGCCCAGCGCGGCGCGCTCGGCCACGTGTTGACGGTAAGCTTCCAGCATGACTTTGGACCTTTATGGCTTGGGTTGTTGGCAGCGTCCCCGGCAAGGCCGGAACACCGACGCTGCGGGACAATGGGGTAGGCTATGGCTGCGGCCACCAAGGCCGCGCTGCGACGCCCATTGGCGCAGCCTTGATTTCATGCTTGAAGATTACGCTGTTAGCCGTCCGCTTTCAAACGAGTTATCGCAACATAGATTGTGAGTTAAAATCACAGCATGAGCACTTACCCCCCTCTCAACACCCTGCGTATTTTTGAGGCAGCGGCCCGACTGGAAAGCTTTTCCGCCGCCGCCGGCGAACTCTTCGTCACCCACGGGGCTGTGAGCAAGCAGATCAAGCAGCTGGAGGATTGGCTGGGCTTGCCGCTGTTCGAACGCAGCGGCGGCAGAGTCAAGCTGACCGATCCCGGCTGGCGCTATCTGGTGCAGGTGCAGGACGGCCTGGACCTGATCGCCAACGCCACTTCCCAGCTGCTGCAAGCGGACAGCCGGCGCCGGGTCAGCATCAATTCCACGCCCACCTTCGCCATGTACTGGCTACTGCCGCGGCTAAGCCGTTTTCGCGAGCAGTTTCCGGAACTGGAGCTGCACCTGGCCACATCGGACCGCGACATCAGCCGGCTGGACAGCCCGTTCGACATCGCCATCCGCCGCGGCCCCGGCGACTGGCCCGGCCACATCGCCAAGCCCTTCTTGAAGGAATGGGAGCTGCCGCTGTGCAGCCCGGCCTTGCTGGCCGCCGCGCCCATCGCTAGTCCGGCGGATCTGGCGCGCCACACCCTGCTCTACGCCGACACCCGCCCCACCGCCTGGCCCCGCTGGTTGACGCTGGCCGGGGTGCCGGAGCTGAAACCAGCCAGCGCCCTGCACTTCGATAGTTTCTCGCTGGCCTTGCAGGCGGCGATGGACGGCCTGGGCGTGGTGCTGGGGCCGATGCCGATGGCGCAGGCGCAGATAGACGCCGGCGTGCTGCTGTCGCCTTTGCCGGCGCCGGTGGCCACGGTGCGCGATTACTGCTGGGTGGCGCCGCGCGCGGCGGCGGAGGACGCCGCCGTCGCCGCGTTCTGCCGCTGGCTGGAGAGCGAGGCCGCCCGCCCCGACGCAGCCTGAACGCGCGGTCAAAGCCGCGCGAGCATGGGAGAAATCAATGTCCGGAACCGGGCTGCAAGCCAATCAGCTTGACGTCCATAGGCGTCGCGTCGCGCGGCAGCCATTTGTTGTAGATGCGTTTGAAGCTCCCGTCTTTCTTGACGGCGCTGAAAGCAGTCTGCCAGCGCTTCACCTCCGCCGCCGAGGTGCCTCGCGAAAACGCCAGATACAACTCCAGCGTTTCCAGCACCCGCACCACTTCCACTGCGTCCGGCGGCTGGTGAATGTCTTTCAGCACCGATGCGACGACGAAACCGCCCTCCGACCACATATCGTAGCGGCCCACCAGCAGCTTCTGCGCGGTGATTTGCGGGGTGGGCGCCAGGTCCACCTCGATGAAGCCTGCCGCAATCGCCGCGTCGGCGAAAATACTGCCGCGGTAAGCGCCCACCGGCCGGTGATAGATGCCGTTGCCCAGAGCCAGCAAGCCGGCGGCCTCGCCCTTGCGCGCCAGCAGCACGGTCTGCGAGATGGCAATGGGCCCCAGCAGCGTCATCTGCTTTTCGCGGGTGTCGTTCCGTCCCACGGTGAATAGCATCACCCCCGGCGTGGTCAGCAATTCCTTATAACCCCGCGCCCAGGGCACCACGTCGATGGCGCTGTTGTCATGCATCCGCGCCTGGATTTCGCGCACCACTTCCACCGCCATGCCGTCGGGCACGCCGTTGTGTTGGAAAGTGATGGGAGGCCAGTCCTCGGTGTAAATGGTGATCGCCCGCGCCTGCCAAGCCGCCAACAGCAATAGCAGCGCCAATAAGCCCTTAGCCATGGTCTTTCCCCGTACCACGTGAACCAGATTTTATTCATAGCCGTTTCACGCGTCGCCTGCAGGTCATTTCCGACTGCGACCGCGCCCCGGGGGCATGACGACCGCAACTCGCTTATCCGTTATAATGAGGCGGTCAAGCCGGCACAGCCGGCATATCGAGCATTTGTTTCGCGCACCCACCCAAAGCTAAGGATTGCCATGAGCCGCATCACCCTCTCCCGCTTTTTGATCGAACAGCAACGCAAGGCCGGCACGCTGCCGCCTGAGTTGCGCTTGCTGATCGAAACCGTAGGCCGCGCCTGCAAAGCCATCAGCTATTCGGTGAACAAGGGCGCGCTGGCCGACGTGCTGGGCGAAGCCGGCACCGGCAACATCCAGGGCGAGGCGCAGAAAAAGCTGGACGTGATCGCCAACGACTACCTGCTGGACGCCAACGAGTGGGGCGGCAGCCTGGCGGCGATGGCCTCCGAGGAAATGGAGCTGCCCTACCACATCCCCGGCGAATACCCGAAGGGCGAGTACCTGTTGATGTTCGATCCGCTGGACGGCTCATCCAATATCGACGTCAACATCTCGGTGGGCACCATCTTCTCCATCCTGCGCTGCCCCCATGGCATTGACCACGCCACCGAAGGCGCCTTCCTTCAGCCCGGCACCGAGCAAGTGGCCGCCGGCTACACCGTGTACGGCCCGCAAACCCTGTTGGTGCTGACCTTCGGCAGCGGCGTCCACGGCTTCACGCTGGACCGCGAGCAAGGCTCTTTCGTGCTGACCCACCCGGATATGAAAGTGCCGGAAAGCACCGGCGAATTCGCCATCAATATGTCCAATATGCGTCACTGGGACGCGCCGGTGAAACGCTATGTCGACGAACTGCTGGCCGGCAGCACTGGTCCGCGCGGCCGCGATTTCAATATGCGCTGGGTGGCGTCCATGGTGGCCGAGGTGCATCGCATCCTGACCCGCGGCGGCATCTTCATGTATCCGCGCGACGCGCGCACCCCGGACCAGGCCGGCAAGCTGCGCCTGATGTACGAAGGCAATCCGATGGCCTTCGTGGTGGAACAGGCCGGCGGCGCGGCCACCAACGGCCATCAGCGCATCATGGACATCCAGCCGCAGAAGCTGCACGAGCGAGTGGCGGTGTTCCTGGGCTCCAAGGAAGAAGTGGAACGCGTCACCGCCTACCACGCCGAACAGCGGTAAGCGCGCGCCAAAAGAAAAACCCCTGTCGAAACCGACAGGGGTTTTTTCTTGCTCGTCGCCGGCGCTAGCGCAAACGCTCGCGCACTTCCATCAGCGCGAAGCCCAGCAGATTGCTGCCGTCCCACATGTCCGGCAGCCGGGCCTGCGGGTCGTCCTCGGCCCAGCCTATGCCCCAGACGCAATCCACCGGGCTGGCTTCCACCAGAATGGCGTCGCCGGTGCTGCGCAGAAAATCGCCCAGCGCCGGGTTTTGCTCGAACTTGGCCAGATTGCCCCGCATCACCACCTCGCAGCAGCACTGCTGCCACAAGGCGCTGTCGAAGCCGCGCACCTGGCGTCCCAAGGCCTTGGCCTCGGCCGGCGTGGCCGCGGCCAGTATCCTGCTCCGGATCTCCGCGTCTTCGAACAAACGCGCCTTTTCCGCCATCATATAATGCTCGGCGCTGGCGTAGCTCACGCCGTCCAGCTCGAAGCCCACCGGAAACCACTGACTCAGGCAGCTCTTGCAGACGCCGTCCTCGTGTTTGGGCCTGTGTCCCCAGAAAAACAGAAAATCCAGCGTTTCGCCGGCCGCCGCCCGCTTACGCAACTCGCTTACTGTCCGGATCGCCATGGTCCGCGTCCTCCGCTTCCTGCGCGGCCATATGCCGCAAAAAATGCCAAGAGCCCCTCTTCGTCCGCTGTCGCCGCGGCGCTGAACATCTACATGGCCATCACTATAAGGAGCCGGAACCGGGTTAGACAAGCGCGGCGCGCAGCCGGCCCGCGCGTGAATCCGCCGGTTTCCACGCAAACAGACAAAAACAATGATTAATTACCGCATGGCGATGATTTAGCCGCCTCCGCCCGCATTTCGGGCGCTGTGGATATGCAACACCGCCTTACCAACATAGGACCGGCCACCTCGATTGCCCATAGGTAAAACTACTCAGCGCAAGCGCAACCGTCCGCATTGCCATGAAGCGGCGTAGCGGAGTATGTTTTCCCCCATAAGCCTGTAAGCCGCTGTTGGAAAAGACATTACAAGCCCTGGGGAGACCGGCATGGCTATCGTAATCACGCTGGACGTCATGCTGACGCAACGCAAGATCAAATCCAAGGATCTGGCGCAGGCCATCGGCATTACGCCACACAATCTATCGCTGCTGAAGCTGGGCAAGGTCAAGAGCCTGCGCCTGGATACGCTGGACGCGCTGTGCCGGCAGTTGGACTGCCAGCCAGGCGATTTACTGAGTCACTTGCGGGAAACGGACCCGGTGGACGAAGAGCCGTCGGTCTGACTCTCCGTCCGCCCGCATCAGCGGGCCGGCTGACGCGCGCCGCGCGCCGAGGTGCGGCCCGAATTCAAATAGCCTGCGATGTAATCTTGCGACACTTCGCCGTTGTAGCGGCCGTCGCCGTCCAGCACCGGCATCCAAGTCAGGTTGTGCTCGTACAGGCGGGACAGCACCACGCGCAGGTTCTCGCCCGCCGCCGCGGTCACGCTCACCGGCTTGATCTTGTCCGCGCACACGCCGTCCGCGCCGCGCGCGTCGCGACGACGCACAAAGCCCAGCGGCAGGCCGTCTTCGTCCACCACGGTCAAATGCATCAAGTCGTTGTCGTCCATCAGGGCGTAAGCGGCCGCCAGCGGCGTATCCAGCCGCGCGGTTAGCGTTTCCTGCTGATCGGCCACTTCGCCGGCCTGTACCAACAGCAGGCGCTTGAGCGTGCGATCCTGGCCAACGAAACTGGCGACGAAGTCGTCCGCGGGACGCGCCAGAATTTCGTCGGAACCGGCGCACTGCACCATGCGGCCCTGGCGGAACACGGCGATGCGGTCGCCCAGCTTGATCGCCTCGTCGATGTCGTGGCTGACCAGCAACACGGTCTTGCCCAACTGGCGCTGCATTTGCAGAAACTCGTTCTGGATCTGTTCGCGGTTGATCGGGTCCACCGCGCCGAAGGGCTCGTCCATCAGCAAGACCGGCGCGTCGGCCGCCAGCGCGCGAATCACGCCGATGCGCTGCTGCTGGCCGCCGGACATCTCGCGCGGATAACGCTGCAGGAAGCGGTTGGGGTCCAAGGCCACCATGCTCATCAGTTCGCGCGCGCGCTCGCGGCAGCGCTTCTTGTCCCAGCCCAGCATCCGCGGCACAACAGTGATGTTGTCCTCAATAGTCATATTGGGGAACAGGCCGATCTGCTGGATCACGTAGCCGATCTGGCGGCGCAGCGTCACGCTGTCGATGCCGGCGGTGTCCTCGCCGTTGATCAATACCTTGCCCGAAGTGGGCTCGATCAGGCGGTTGATCATTTTCATCGTGGTGGTCTTGCCGCAGCCGGACGGGCCCAGCAGCACGCAGATCTCGCCTTCCGGCACATGCAGATTGACATTGTCCACCGCCTGGAAGACCTGGCCGTTTTTCTGGGTAAATTGCTTGCAGAGGTTTTGCAGTTCAATCATCAACGAATTCCTTTCGGGGTCAGCGCGCGCTGAGCGCGCAGCAACAACCAATCCATCGCGACGGCGAGCACGCTCACCGCCACCGCGCCGGCAATCAGCTTGCGAATGTCGCTCTGGCTGATGCCGTGCAATATCAGAGTGCCCAAGCCGCCGGCGCCGACGATGGCGG
Organism: Chromobacterium fluminis; assembly: GCF_011602385.1. Lineage (NCBI taxonomy): Bacteria > Pseudomonadati > Pseudomonadota > Betaproteobacteria > Neisseriales > Chromobacteriaceae > Chromobacterium > Chromobacterium fluminis. The sequence continues at coordinate 63,419 of NZ_JAAOMA010000007.1, forward strand.
CGATCGCCATCACACCGATGTTCAGCACCACCGCGGTGCGGATGCCGGCGAAGATCAGCGGCGTGGCCAGCGGCAGTTCCACCCAGCGCAAGCGCTGCCAGAAGGTCAGCCCCAGGCCGCGGCCGGCTTCGCGCACGCCGGGCTCAAGATGAGTCAGCGCGGTGTGGGTGTTGCGCACGATGGGCAGCAGGGAGTACAGGAAGGCGGCGGTGATGGCCGGCACTGCGCCAATGCCCTGCCCGATCATGGAAAACAGCGGCACCATCAAGCCGAACAAGGCGATGGCCGGAATGGTCAGCACCACGGTGGCCAGGCCCAGCACCAGGCCGGCCAGCGCCTGAAAGCGCACGATCAGCACGCCCAAAGGCACGCCCAGCAGCACGGCCAGCCCAACGGCCATGCCCACCAGTCTCAGATGCTGCTCGGCCAAAACGGCGATTTGCGGCAGGTTTTGCCAGATGAACTGGCAGGTTTGCAATAGGGTTTCCATGCGGCCTCCTTTAGATCAGGCCGCGCTGGCGCAGGAATTCGCTGGCGACTTCCTTCACCGGACGGTGTTCGATGTCCACCTTGGCGTTGAGCTCGGACATGGTGTCGTTGTCCAGCAAGGCGGCCAGCTTGTTCAGTTCGTCGGCCAGGCCGGGGTTGCGCTCCAGCGTGTCGCGGCGCACCACCGGCGTGGCGGCGTAGGCCGGGAAATAGCCCATGTCGTCCTGCAGCACCACCAGATCGAAGCCTTTTACGCGGCCGTCGGTGGTGTAGACCAGGCCGGCGTCGACGAAGCCGTCGCGGATGGCGTTGTACACCAGGCCCGGATCCATCTGACGGATTTGCGGCCGGCTCAATTCCATGCCGTACAGCTGCTGCATCGGCTTGAGGCCGTCCGGACGTCCGGCGAACTCCATGTCGAAGCCCAGTTGCCAGCGTTTGGACGAACCGTTGTTTTCATTGACCCGCCGCGCCAGATCGGACAGCGTGCGCACGCCCTCGGCCTCGGCGCGCTCGCGTTTCATCGCCAGCGCGTAGGTATTGTTGAGCGGAGCCGGATTCAGCCAGATCAACCCCAGGGGTTCGTCCAGCTTCTTGACCGTGGCGTAAGCCTCCTCGTTGCTCATTTTCTTCTGGATGCCGTGATGGATGATCAGGCCGGTGCCGGTGTAGTCCCACACCAGATCCAGTTGGCGGTTCTCCAGCGCGTTGCGCAGGATCACCGTCGCCAGGTCCGCCTTTTGCGTGACCTGGTAGCCCTTGCTGCCCAGGTACTGCGTGGTGATATCGGACAGCAGATGCTGTTCGGTGAAGTTCTTGCTGCCCAAGATCAGGCCGGCGGCAAAGGCCGGCGCGGCGCTCAGCAAGGCCGCCAGCGTCAGCGCGCGGCGCGCCAGCTTGCGCCAGGGCGAGAAGAAAAGTGCTTGTGTCATAGGTGTCCTCCGTGCGAGCGCCCGCCGGAACGGGCGACAGGGGGGTATTCGAATCAGGCCAGGCCGCGAGCGGCGGCCAAACGGCCCAAGCCGGCCAGCGTCAACGCGATCAGCGCGGTGCCGCCGGCGCCCAGCAGCAGCGCGGTGTGGTTGTTCAGGTAGATGCCCGGGAAGATCAGTTCGCCGTAGCTGCTGGCGCCGATCAGGAAGGCCAGCGGCGCGGTGCCCACGTTCAGCGCCAGGGCCACCCGCACGCCGGTCAGTATCACCGGCAAGGCGTTGGGCAGTTCCACCCGCCACAGCCGTTGACGCGGAGTCATGCCCAGCGCGTCGGCGGCTTCCAGCAGCGCCGGTTGCAAACCGGCGAGGCCCGCGTAGGTGTTGCGCACGATGGGCAACAAGGACGCCAGGAACAAGGCCACAATGGCCGGCGCGTCGCCGATGCCGATCAGGGCCATGGCCAGCGCCAACACCGCCATGGGCGGCAAAGTGTTGCCGATATTGAAAATCTGCATCCAGTGCTCGGCGCTGCCCCGCAGCCGCTGACGGCTGAGCAGCACGCCGCTGGGCAAGCCCACGGCGAGAGCCAGCGCCATGGAGACGCCCACCAGATAGAGGTGTTGCCGGCCCAGGTAGATCAGATCTTCCCGGTACTCGGTCCATACGGCTGGGCTTACACCGTAAATCAATCCCGCCGCCGCTACGGCGACCAGGATCAGCCCGATCATGCTGCGCTTGCTAAACGCTCTTTTGTGCATCTGCGTCCTCCTTGGCGAAAGCAATGGCCGGCAAGGCCACGGCGATCCGCTGTAATGATCGCGACAACTAGAGAGCTGCCAGTAAATAGACATCCGGCGCGGGCCGGACATGAGGTGCGTTTAACGCGAGGATCGACGGCGGAAAACCGTCGATTTTGAGTGGCGCGGTGTGCGCCTGATGAAAAACCTAATAAGTTATAACACTGTTTGTATCGAACATGCAAATTTTCTAATGTTCACGACAATACTTAAAGAGCAAGGGCAAGGCATTGAAAAAGCGATATTTCTTTTTGTTCACATCAAACGAAATAGATAATTCGGCCGCCTTTCTTCCCCCAGCCCTATAAGGTACGCGCGCGGTGGACCCGCCCGCGCCGTCCCAACGGCCACTTGCCGCCGCGCCGCCTCAAGGCCAGAATGCGCTGTTTCGCCCGCTGCAACAATCACGGCAAAAAATATGGATCGATTGCATTTGATGGTTGTATTCATCGCGGTGGCGGAAGCGGAAAGCTTCGCCGGCGCGGCGCGTAAACTGGGCATGTCGCCGCCGGCGGCGACGCGCGCGGTGGCGGCGCTGGAGGCGCGCCTGCAAGCCCGCCTGCTCAACCGCAGCACCCGCCATGTTCGCGTTACCGAGGCCGGCCAGCGCTATCTGGAAGACGCGCGCCGCGTGATCGCCGCGGCGGACGAGGCGGACGAAGCCGCCTCCGGCGGCAAGGCGCCGCCGCGCGGCTTGCTGACCGTCACCGCGCCGGCGCTGTTCGGCCTTCGCTACGTGATGCCGGGGATCAACGACTACCTGCTGCGCCATCCCGAGGTGACGGTGGACGCCTTGCTGCTGGACCGCGTGGTCAACCTTCTGGAAGAAGGCGTGGACGTGGCCGTCCGCATCGGCGAGCTGCCGGACTCCAACCTGAGCGCTCTGCGCGTCGGCCAAGTGCGGCGGGTGGTCTGCGCGGCGCCGGCCTATCTCGCCGAGCGCGGCGCGCCGCGTTCGCCGGCGGACTTGCCGCGACACTCGCTGATCGTCTCGCGCGGCGTGGGCTCCAACCACGAATGGCGTTTCAGCGACGGCGGCAAACCGCTGAGCGTGCGCCTCAAGCCTAGGCTCACCGTCAGCAACAACGAGGCGGCCATCGCCGCCGCGGTGGCGGGCCTGGGCCTTACCCGCCTGCTGTCCTACCAAGTGGCGCCGCAATTGGCCGCCGGCCAATTGCAACAGGTGCTGGCCGAGTACGACGACGCCAGCCAGCCCATTCATATCCTGCATCAAGAAGGCAGGCTGGCCTCGGCCAAAACCAGAGCCTTCATCGACTTGATGGCGGAACGGCTGCGCGGCCACCCCGAGCTGCGCTAACGCCATCGACATCGCCATCCCCCACAAGGAGATTCATCATGTTGACCCCGCTTCAAGACAAAAACGTTCTCATCACCGGCGGCACCGCCGGCATCGGTCTGGGCCTGGCACGGGCTTTCGCCCGCGCCGGCGCGCGCGTGGCGATCAGCGGCCGCAGCCGGGACAAGCTGGACGCCGCGCTGGCCCGCCTGCGCGCCGAAGGCCTGAACGCGTCCGGCCATATCGCCGACGTGGGCCGGCCCGAGAACGTCGCCCGCCTGCTGGCGGACACCGCCGCGCCCAACGGCCTGGACGTGCTGTGCTGCAATGCAGGCGTGTTCCCGTCCGCGCCGCTGGAGAGCATGAGCGCGGAGGAGTGGGATCAGGTGCAGCACACCAATGTGCGCGGCAACTTCCTCTGCGTACAGGCGGCGCTGCCCTATCTGCGCCAGGCCGAATACGGCCGCGTCATCCTGACCTCCTCCATCACCGGTCCCGTCACCGGCTACGCCGGCTGGAGCCATTACGGCGCCAGCAAGGCGGCGCAACTGGGCTTCATGCGCAGCGCAGCGCTGGAACTGGCGCGCGACGACATCACCATCAACGCGGTGCTGCCGGGCAATGTGCTGACCGAGGGATTGCGCGAGCTGGGAGAGGACTACCTGGACAAGATGGCCGCGGCGGTGCCGCTGCGGCGGCTGGGCAGCGTGGACGACATCGCCAACGCCGCGCTGTTCTTCGCCAGCAAGGAGGCTGGCTTCATCACCGGCCAGACCCTGATCGTGGACGGCGGCCAGGTCTTGCCGGAGTCGCTGGACGCGCTGGCCGGCTAGCCCTGATAGACATCCGGCCGGTGCAGCTCCATATAGCGCTCCGGGTGTTCCAGCGCGGCGAAGCCGAACGGCCGGTACACCGGATGCGCGTTGGAAGTCACCAGCACGATGCGACGCAGCCGGGCCAAGGCCGGCTCGGCGGCGACGCATTGCATCAACTGCCGCGCATAACCCCGCCCGCGACATTCCGGAACCACGAACACATCGCATAGGTAGCCGAAGGTGGCCAGATCGGTCACCACGCGGGCAAAGCCCACCTGCCGTCCGTCCAAATACGCGCCGAAGCACAGCGAGCCGGCGATGGCCTGCTCCACCGTGGCGCGAGGAATGCCCTTGGCCCAGGGGGCGTGGTCATGCAGAAAGGCATGGATCAGCGCCACGTCCAGCCGGTGCTTGTCGGTGGATATCTCCAGCTCCGGCTCTCTCATCGCGGCGCGGCTCCCTTGCTTAGGTGGACCCGCGTCAGCCAGGCGCGCAAGACGCCCAGCTTGCCCGCATAGGTGTTCAGCGCCAGCGCCGCCACGATCAAGGCCGACGCGACGATGCTGAGCGCGTCATAGCGCTCGTTCAGGATCAGATAGCCGCCCAGCAGGCCGAACACCGGGCTGAGCAGCGAGAACGGCGCCACCAGCGTGGCCGGATACAGGCTGAGCAGCTTGCCCCAACTGCCCAGCGCGAACAGCGTGCCGATCAAGGCCAGGAACAACAGCGCCAGCGTGGCGGTCCAGCCGAAGCCGGCCAACGCGGCCCAAGCCGCCGCCGGGCCGCCCTCCAGCGCGAAGGACAGCAGCAGCAGAGGCAGCGGCGGCACCAGGCTCATCCATACGGTGAAGGCGAACATGTCCACCTTGCCGGCCCGCTTGAGCTCCACATTGCCCCAGGCGAAGCCGGCCGAGCCGATCAAGGCCAGCGCCAGCGGCAGCAAGGGCAAGGCGTCATGATAACGAGCGTAAGCCAATAGCAGCACGCCTAGCAGGGCCAGCGCCATCACCGCCTTTTGCAGCCGGGATCGCGTCTCGCCCAACAACAGGCTGGCCAGCAGCAAAGTGATGAACACCTGCAACTGGGCCAGCACCGACACGATGCCGGCCGGCATGCCCAGCTTGATGGCGGAGAACAGACAGGCGAACTGGATCACGCCCAGACACAGCCCGGCGCGCAAATACCAGCGCCAGGGCAAGGACGGCCGCGAAAACCACCAGGCCCCGGCGGCGAACACCACCACGAAGCGCAAGGCCGCCAGCAAGAGCGGCGGGCATTCGGTCAAGCCTATCTTCACCACGATGAAGCTGAGGCCCCAGATGGCCGCCACCAGCACCGCCAGCAATACGTGTCCTATCTTCATGATGTCGTCGCCTCTTGCTCCAGCGCGGCGATCGCGCGCCGGCAAGCTTCCTGGAAAAAATCCAACTCCGTCTCCGCCACGTTCAGCGGCGGCAGCAAGCGCAGCGCGGCGGCGTCGTGCGCCGCCGGCGCCGTCAGCACGCCCTCTTGCAGCAATTGCAACCACAGCAGGCCGGCCGCGCCCTCGCCCAGCCGGTCTTGCGCCGCCGGGCCGGCGCGCAGCGCCAGCATCAGCCCCACGCCCTCCAGCTCAAAGCCCTCCAGCCCGGCTTCGCGCCAGCGTCGCCGCAAGGCTTCGCCGCGCTCCCGCGCCCGCGCCGGCGCGTCCAACTGGCGCAGCAGGCTCAGCATGCGCAGTCCGCAGCTCAGCGCCAGCCGGTTGCCCCCAAAGGTGGAACCGTGGATCTTGGCGCAGCCGGGCCGGGCAAACACCGCCTGGTAAATATCTTCGCGAAACAACAGCGCCGACACCGGCAGCACGCCGCCGCTCAGGCCCTTGGCCGCAATCAGCACATCCGGCGCCGGCGCGCCCAGCGCCTGGTAAGCGAACCAGGCGCCGCAGCGGCCCAGGCCGGACAAAGCCTCGTCGTAAATCAGCCGCGCGCCGTGGCGGCGGCATAGCTCCGCCAGTTCCGACAAGGCTTCGCCGCGCCAAGCGCGCGCCCCGGCGCTGCCCTGCACCGGCTCCAACAGCACCGCGGCCACGTCGCCGCGCGCCAGCTCGGCCGCCGCCGCGGCCAGATCGCCCCAGGGCAGCACCGCGCAGTCCTCGCGCCGCGGCAGCCCCTGCCGCCAGAAATCGCTGCCCGCCAGGCTGGTGGCTTCCAGCGTCAGGCCGTGGAAACCGCCGTCGAAACTCAGCGCGCGCCGGCGGCCGCCGGCCATGCGCGCCAGCTTCAGCGCGCCCTCCACCGCCTCGGCACCGGTACTGGCGAACAGAACCTTGCCGTCGATGAAGCCGGCCAGCGCCAGCAGCTCCGCGGCCAGATCGCCGGCCAAGCCGGAAAACCCCAGCGGGTGCAGATTGGGCGCGGGATCGAACAGATCTTCGGCCAGGCCGGCCAACAAGGCTTGCGGACGATGGCCCAATACCGCCGCGCCGTAGCCGGCGACGAAGTCCAGCCAGCGCCGGCCGTCCTCCAGCCGCAGCCAGCAGCCCTCCGCCTCCAGCGGCCGGGCGTCCAGCCCGCATTGCCTCAACACGTCCAACCAAGCTGGATTGACGCTGGCCGCGTAAGCCGTTTGCGTCGCCTCGCGCTCAGCCGGCGACGGCATAGCTGTCCAGCGAGCAGACGGCCAGTTGCGGCTGCGGACCGTAAAAATCCGCCACCTGGTCCATCGCCCGCAGATTGAGCTCCAGCAGATACGCCAGATTGGCCAGCGCGCGCTGCTGCGTCTGCGGCGACAAGGCGCTGATTTCGCGTAAGAACAACCGCGACAACGCGGCGTGGTTGAGCTCGACGTTGAGATCGTCGTGGCGCTTGGCCACGCGCTGATAGTCGGCGCGAAACTCCACCAACGATTCCAGGCGCTCGTGCACCGGATTGTCCACGCCCAGCATGCCCTCGGTCACCATGATGGAGCTCAGATAACCGATCGGATCGTAGCGGCCCAGCACGGTGAAGGCGTCGACATAGGCCTGAAACAGCGGCAAGGGCAAGGCCTGGTCCAGCCAGGCCGGCGGCACCCCCAAGGCTTCGCAGGTGGCGCGCTCGTAGACCTCGTGGCCCAGTTCTTCTTGGAAGTAACGGTAAACGCGTTGCTTCAGCGGGGTGCGCAGCCGCTTGGTCATCAACGGCGCGATGATTTCGACGAAGCGCTGAGTGACGTGGTATTGCTCGATGAACAAGCCTTGCACCAAGGGGCCGAAGCCGGCGTCCTCGGCGTTCACCCGGCTTACGTAGCGCGATTCGCCCAGTTGGGCCAGGCCGTCCAGCGCGAACTGCTCGGCTCGGCGCATGAAGTTGACGCCGCTGTCCACCGTGGATGCCGGCTCGCGGCTGAGCAGCCTACGCCGCGCCTGAGGCTTGGGCGCCAGCAGCAGCAAGTCCGCCAGGCACAGCAAATAGGCTTCCAGATGCGCCGGGCAGTAAAAGCCCTCGCTGGCGGGGTCTTCCTCCGCGCCGCTCTCCCGACGGCTGAGCCCGACAAAGCCGGCGCCGTCGGCGAAACCGTTGAGCACCCGCCGCCACAGCGTCAGCGCCTGCGGCAGGTTGTCGGCCAAATACAGCTTTTGCAGGTAGAAGGTTTGCAGCGCGAAATTATCCCGCCACTCCGGCGCGCCCACGTCGTCAATGCAAAAAGCGTCGGCCCGCGGCGCCGGCTCATCCAGCAAACGCAGCATGCTCAGCACCACCGGCGCGTAAGCGCCGCGCGCGTCTGCGGCGGTGGCCGTCAACAGCTTGTCCACGCAGCGCCGAATCAAGTCGCCCCACTGCCTGCGCTGCCGCTCCAGCGCCGCCGGGTCCGCCGGCGCGTCGCGTATCAACGACAAGGCGTCCAGCTGTTCCGCCAGCGACAGCTGCCAGGACGGCGCCGAACCGGCGTGGATGTCGAACCAAATCTCCGCGTCCGGATTGGCCATGGCCAGCACGCTGTCCAGCACCCGGCCGCCGTCCACGCCGGAGAACTGGATTTCATACTCCTTGGCGTCCGCCGCCAGCACCACGGTCTGGCCGTCGTCGGCCAGGTGAGCGCTGAAGGGCACTAGGTGGGGCGCGCGATAATGGGTGACTTGCCAGGCTTCCATCGTTCTCTCCTTGGCTGCCGTCTCGAGGACTACTGCGGGGGATTACAAATAGAGCCGCGGCATCAAGGCGTCCGGCCGGCTGTAGTAATCGACGATTTCCTCGTCCTGCAACGCCATGGTTTCTATGGTCAGCACCAGGTTTTTCTCCACCACCAGCTGCTCCTCGCGGCTGATGGCGCTGATGTCCTGCAGCAGTTCGGAGGTGATGTCGTCGTGCCCCAGCGTGTCGTTGAGGTAGGCGTGGCGCAGCAACGGCTCCCAAAAGCCCTTGTCCAGTCCGGCGCGTTCGCAACAGCGCACCAACGCGCGGTTGAACTCGTCGCCGGGCATTTCGAACAGAAACAACACACTCTTGAACGACAACAAATGCTGACGCGCGAACACGCCCAGCGCCGCGCACAAGGCGAAGGTAGACGGCAGCGGCTGCAGGTGGTCCAGCCCTTCCACCTCCATGTCCACGCTGGCCAGGCTCTCGGCCAGCATCTGATCGTGATCCAGCTCCGATACCAGGAAGCGCTGGATGCTGCGCTGGTTCTGCCGGCTGTCCGCGTGCGACAGCGCCGAAGCGATCAGGCCCGGCGCCGCGCGCACCAGGAAGTAATACTCCAGCGCGTAACCGATCAACACATTGCGCGGCGCGCTGCCGTCGGACAACATGCCGTACAGCCGGGAGTGGCCGCGCTTGCGCATCGCCCTCTGCGCCAGGTTGCGCAGCCGGGTGTTGAATTCGCAGCCGGACAGCGCGTCGTCCGGCAATTCAAAGCTGGCCTCGGTCACAAGGCCCAGGCGGTCCAGCTCTTCCAGCAGGCCGGGAATCGTCCCCGCCAGTTCGGGGTGCGCGGCGCGCAAGGCCGACATGCTGGCCGGCGCGCGCTGCAGATCGTCCAGCAAGGCCAGCAATTGCAGACGACCTTCGTCGGCCACTTGCAGATCGCAGGACTGTTCGCGGTACAGCAAGGCTACGCCGCCGTCCTGCTGCTGGATTTCCACCCCGGGCCGCAGCGCCGGAAAGCGGAACAGATCATGGGTGCCGGGTCCGTGCATAGTGCCTCCTCAGTAATGCTCGATGCGGCGCAGCAAGGTGTCGGCGTGCAGATAATGCCGCCAGACCGCGCTGTAGAAAGCGTCGTAAAGTTCGACGAACAAATGGGTTTGCGCCAACAAGCGCCGCGCCGTCTCCTGGTCCACCACCGGAATCTGCGCGAATATCTTGCGGGTCAGGCTGCCGTGCTCGCCCTTCAGATTGATGTCCGAGTGCGCCTTCACCGGGCGCAGAAACTCCGCGTCCACGCCCAGGCGGTAGGCGGCGTCCAGGAAGGAATCCTGACGGATGTCCTTGCCTTCCAGAATGCCCAACGTGGTGAAGAAGAACAGCGGATCGTTATGCGACCAATACGCCAGCGCGTTGCACAGCGCCATGGTCTGCGGCAGGGGCACGGTGTGCGCCAGGTCCTCGCGGCTGACGCCGATGCGGTTCAAGGCCTGCAACAGCAGCTCGTCGTGGCCGTATTCCTCGGCGAAGAAAGCGTTCATCGCCAGCCGCACCTGAGTATTGGGCACATAGGACAGCACCGGCGCGTCGAAATAGCTTTCGCGGAACAAAAAGTGATAGTTCTCTATCACCATGCCGTGGAACACCCGCTCCGGAATATCGCCCGGCTGGCTGGCGTTTTGACAGTGGGTCCAGAACGGATTGCGGTACAGCGTCTGGTACAGCAGGCGGTTGGACAGGTCCTCCACCTCCAGCAGCACCTCCAGCCCGGTCTTGCCGCGGGCCGGCGCCAGCGGACGGATGACGCCGTAGTTTTCCAGGCTGACCAGCAGGCGCCGCACCTCGTCGGCGGATTGCCGCGGCAGGATGCGCTCCGCGTCCAACTGGCTGCAGCCCCGCGCCAGCCGCTCCATCAGCGCGCTGACCTCCTCCGCGTTGGCTAGGCCGGCGGAAATCTCCAACTCCTCGTCGCCGGCGGTCTTGACCACCAGCGGCGTCTGCGAAATCACATCGCCGTTCAGGCAAAAACGAAGATCGGACGGATGGGACACGAGGACGTCTCCTCTTAAAGATGAGCGCGGCCGCCGGCAAGCCGGCGGCGCGGAATCCGGATCGGTCAGGGCTTTGCGCCTGAAACGGCAGCCCCGCCATACCCGATTACAAGTGAACCGGTACCAGGACCGGACGCGGATTGCGGGGTTTGACCACGACCACCGCTTCTTGCGTGCTGGCTTGCATTTGGCTCTCCTTGGCTTAAGAGAAAACAAAAACGCCCTGTTGCAGGCAACCCTATCTTATGCCTGCCGCCGCTCCGCAGAAACGGCAAAAAACTGACACAAATAACTGTTTTTAAATGCCATTTGCAAAATAAGGCGACTGCATTGAACCGGCGCATTGCGAATACGGCCGCGGCCGCGCCGCAGCGCACGATTGACGCCGGGCGAACAATCTATATGCTGGCAAGGTCTTCCATTCCCTCCGCCGCCGCCCGTCCCTGCGTTGAATGTCACCCAAACGCATGCCGGTTCGCCAAACCGCGGGAATTGGACAGATGGACAAATAGAAAGCCCTCAAGGGCCTGCCAAGCACTCTTGAAGAAGGCGCTCGCCGCCCTTCATCGCTCTGCAAATTAGGGAAATAGAAATGAAAATGATCCAACCGCAACTGTTGGCCGCGGCCTGCTGCGCCGCTTTCGCCGTATCCGTTCAGGCCGCCGGCACCCTGGTCTACTGTGCCGAAGCCAGCCCGGACGGCTTCGACTCCGCCCAGTTCACCTCCGGCACCACCTTCGACGCCGCCGGCCACGCCATCTTCGACCGCCTGGTGGGCTTTGAAAAAGGCTCAACCAAGGCCATTCCCAGCCTGGCCACCTCCTGGAGCGCCTCGCCGGACGGCAAGACCTACACCTTCAAGCTGCGCCAGGGCGTGAAGTTCCACACCACCGACTATTTCAAGCCGACGCGCGACTTCAACGCCGACGACGTGGTGTTCACCTTCATGCGCATGTTCGACAAGAACCACCCCTTCCGCAAAGCCTACAACACGGAATTCCCCTACGCGGTGGACACCGGCCTGGCCAGCAACGTCAGCGCGGTGGAAAAAGTGGACGCGCAAACGGTGCGCTTCGTCTTGAAAGCGCCGGATGCCGACCTGGCGATCAAGATCGCCATGCCCTTCGCCTCCATCCTGTCCGCGGAATACGCCGACCAACTGCTCAAGGCCGGCCGCGCCGCCGACATCAACCAAAAACCAGTGGGCACCGGCCCCTTCATCTTCAAGCGCTACCAGAAAGACGCGCAAATCCGCTACGCCGGCAACAAAGCGTATTGGGACAAGGGCGCGGTCAAGGTGGACAATCTGGTGTTCGCCATCGCCACCGATCCCTCGGTGCGCTATCAGAAGATGAAAGCCGGCGAATGCCAGATCATGTCCTACCCGCGCCCCAGCGACTTGGCCGTGATGAAAACCGATCCCAAGCTGAAGATGCTGACCGCGCCCGGCTTCAATATCGGCTACCTCAGCTACAACATGGACAAACCGCAGCTGAAAAAACGCGAGGTGCGTCAAGCGCTGGACATGGCGATCAACCGCCAGGCCATCATAGACGCGGTCTACCAGGGCCAGGGCCAGGCCGCCAGCAACCCCTTCCCGTCCTCGCTATGGTCCTACAACAAGAGCCTGAAGAACGCGCCCTACAATGTGGCCGCCGCCAAGGCGCTACTGGCCAAGGCCGGCTATCCCAACGGCTTCGAGCTCAGTCTGTGGGCGATGCCGGTGCAACGGCCGTACAACCCCAACGCCAAACTGATGGCGGAGATGATCCAGTCCGACTGGGCCAAGATCGGCGTCAAGGCCAAGATTGTGTCCTATGAATGGGGCGAATACCTGAAGCGGATGAAGCGCGGCGAACACGACGCCGGCCTGATGGGCTGGACCGGCGACTACGCCAGCCCGGACAACTTCCTGGGCGTGCTGCTCAGCTGCGAGGCGGTGAACGGCTCCAACTACTCGCGCTACTGCGACAAGGAGTTCGACACGCTAGTGGTCAAGGCGCGCACCCTGAACGATCAGGCCGAACGCGCCAAGCTGTACTCGCAGGCGCAAACCATCTTTAAACGCGACCTGCCGTGGACCACCATAGCCCACTCCATCGTCAACCAGCCGATGCGCAAGGAAGTGAACGGCTTCAAGATCAGCCCGTTCGGCGATTACGAGTTTACCGGCGTCAGCGTCAAGTAAGCGTCTACAGGGCGCCGCCCAGCGGCGCCCTAAAACCCATCTAGGCCACGCTTACATGCCGGCCGCTGCCAGCAACTCCGATAGCGTCAAACCGCTCAACTGCATCATCACGGCGATGATGGCGATCAATACCGCAAGCAGCGCCAGCGCGAACAAGAGGCCAATGCCGGCGGCTCGCCATTTGGAAAACACCGAGCCGCCGCTTGCGCCGTGCGCGGCCAGCGCCGTCTCAAAACGTTGCTTGGCCAGCATTTGCATGACCACCGTCTGCGCAACGGTAAAAACCATGCCGGGCACGCTGTCGGGCAAAACCAGGCTAAGCGCCAGCATCGCAAACAGCAGGCCGACACCCAAACCCCATACCTTCTTCAACTGATCGCGCTGCCCCAGCATCTTGCAGTTTTCCGCCATCAGCCAAGCGCCGGCCAAGCTGGAGCCAATAAAAGTTGCAATCGCGACCGCTGCCGGACTGTTCAATTTATATGTCGGCGCAGTGTGGTCAGCGGTGAAGCCAATATCCGTCATGTCTTTCCCTCTTAAAAAATGACGAGGACATTAACAGTTTCTTGGCTACGCCGTGGCGGCACATGCCAAGCAAGCGTGATTTGAGCTGGGCACTCGATACGCGAATCCCTCTGCTCATCGAAAGCAAACACTGCCACGCTTCCAACCTCAACACTCCACACCACCATCAGCTTGACGCTCCACCCCCGCCTCAGTACCCTTTGTGTCGCGCAGCGCCCAATCACGCCGCGCAGGGTTTGGAAGCCCAAAACTCTGGATCGCAGACTCATTTGTGTCAGCTTTGGCACAAGCACGTCTGCTGCCACGCTGTGCCCATTCGGATAGGCCGTGGCAGGGAGTTCCTCGTGAACTACCGGTCTTTGATCTAGAGTACCGGTCTTCCAACCTTGTCACGCGCCTGTCCAAGCATCGCCGGACAGGTTTCCAACGCTGACTTGGAGACCGCAATGACTCCCTTTTCCCCCTCGACTTTTGCCAAACCACCCCCAGCCGCCCAACTGCGCCAGCTGTCCCAAACCCTTGACGCTTGCGCGCTGGCCTTGAACGGCTTCTCCCAATTACGGTCCACTCTGACCGCGATCCAAGCCCAAACCACGCCCTCCTCCCATCAGCATCTATTGGCCTGCCTGTCCATCGAGGTGCTGGACAACTACGCCTCCCAGCTGAAGCACATCAACGCCACGGCCCAAAGCGAACAGCAGAGCCTGTCCCCAACGTAATGGCGCATGCCAAAGTGGAAGGAGAATAGCGATGGAACGCCACTTACCCGTGATAGAGGAATTGAAGCAACTGAATCAGGATTTGCTCAACGCCCAAGCCGACCAGGCCCTCTTGTCCCATCTGGGCCGGCAGTGCGCAGAGATGGACGCCTGTCTGCTGCAAAGCCAGATAGAGCTGCGCGCCGCTCATATCGGCTTGCAAGCCATTCTGACCCTGCTACAACGCCGCGATGAGCCGCTGCTGTTCAGCAGCGATGAAGCGGTGGCGCTGCTGGAGCCAGTGCAGCAGCGCCTCCTCCATGGCTTGAGCTGCCTGGACCGTTTGGTATAAGCCCTCGCTCCCGCACGGCCAGCGCAGAGCCTTGCTGGCCGTTGCTGGGGCCGCCGTTAGCGGATGCGCGGCAGGAACAACTCGGCCAGCATGCAGCGGCAACTGCCGCCGCCCACCGCTTCTATGGTGGGAATTGGGTTCACCACCGGCTGGCCGTGGCGCTCCAGCATTTTTTGCTGCGCAGGCGTGAAACCGTTCCAAGCCTGCTCCGACATCGCGATCAGCGGCTGGCCGCCGGCCCCGCGCAGCTGCAGGATATTGCCGCAGAAGCTGCGCTCCACCTGGGCCAGGCTGATGTCTATCACCTCGTGATGCTCGCCCAGCGCGCTCAGCACTTGCCGCCGCTGCTCCGGCCGATGCAGGCTTTCGGAGCAGATCACCGCGAAGCCCTCGCCCACGCTCATCATCACATTAGTGTGGTAGATGGGCACGCCGCGGCTGTCCACGGTGTCGAACAGGTGCACCGCTTCCAGGCCGCGCCGGCGCGCGTAACGGTAGAGCGCGCCCGGATGGCAGCGCTGCGAGCGCGCCGCGTACACGCGCTTGCGCGGATGGTCGAACACCATCACCCCGGTGCCTTCCAGGATCAGCTCCTCTTCCAGCGGATGGCCGGCCCACACCACTTGCTCCACCTCGTAGCCGTGGCTCAGCAGTAATTGGCACAGTTCCTCCACCCGCCGTTCCCGGCGGCGGTTCAGCGTGTGCATCGGGTAGACGTGCAGGCTGCCATCCACGCTGGTGCTGAACCAGTTGTTGGGAAACACCGCGTCCGGCGTTGGATAGCCGTCCGGACTTTTTTCCAGCACCAGCACTTCAACGCCGCGGTCGCGCAGCCGCTGCGCCATGGCGTCGAATTCCGCCAGCGCCCGCGCGGTGACCTGGGCCGGCGGCAGTTGCAGCCGGTGCTGGAACACATTGTCGGCCCCGGTTTGTTCGTTGAAGGCGAAGTCGTGGGGGCGCACCATCACAACGGCGCGGGCCAATTGGCCTTGTCTGGCGCGGAGCCAGAGCGGCTCCAGGTTTTCTTGCGGCTGCGCGTCTGCGGCAGCGATGGCTTGGGCTTGCATGGTGGGCGGCTCTTGGGTGGGGGTTCGCATGGCCGCCCGCGGGCGGCAAATCATTCTACTGACAGTACGCGTTCCGGCCATGCCGTAAACATGACGCTAACGTTCAAGCAAGCGACACGCTCGCGCCGGCGTCGGCCCGGCCCAGAATGCGGCACAGCTCCATGCCGGCCTGGGCGTAGCGCAGCGGGTGGCTGACGTAGAGCAGCCCCGCCGCCGGGCTGAGCACCGGGACGACCCGGTTTTCCAGCGGATCTATCAGCTCCAGCAGCGGCTGGCCGCGCTCCACTTCCGCGCCGACCGCGCAATGGCGCAGCACCAGGCCGGGCGTGGGCGCGCTCACGCTGGCCATGCCGCGCCAGGTCCACGGCTCGGGCACCGGCGGCGGCAAGGCCGGCGCGCCGCCGCCGATGTGGCCCCGGAGTTGCAAATAGGCGTATAGCGCCTCCGCATCCCGCCGCGCCTGACCGTGATCCAGATCGCCTTGCCCGCGCAGTTCCACCGTGGCCGCCACGCAGCCCAGCGGCAGCGGATGCGCCGGCCCCAGTTCGCGGGCCAGCCGCCACCAACTCTGGCCGCAGGACTCCTCAAAAGTCGTGCCGCCCGGCTCCTCATTCAGCACCACCGCGGCCACGCCCAGATAGCGCGCCAGCGGCTCCAGCGCCGGCCAGAACGGCGCGTCGGCGTATAAATGCAGCAGCGCCTGGCTGTCGCAATGCAGGTCCAGCACCAGATCGCTGTCCAGCGCCAGCCGGCTCAGTTCCTGACGCAAGGCTTCCAGTTCCGTGACCGGCGTTTGCGCGTCCAGCGCGGCTCGCATTCGAGCGCGCATCGTCCGCAGATTGGCGTCGGCGTCGGCGCTCAGGCCGGCCTCCAGATCAGGGCGCAGCAGCGGATGGAAATCGGTGAAGCGGCGGTTGAAGTTTTCGCCGCTGCGCAGCTCGAAACGCCCCGGCTGCTGTAGCAACAGGGCCTGGGCCAGGCCGATGGGATTGGCCGCCGGCACCAACACGATTTCGCCGCGCAGCAGGCCGGCAGCCTCGGCCTGATCCAGCAGCCGGCGCAGATGGTGGATCACCAGCATGCCGGGCAGTTCGTCGGCGTGCAGGCTGGCCTGCAAATAGGCCTTGGGCCCGTCGCCGCGCCGGCCGTAGTGCAGGCTCAGTAGTTCGCGCCGCATGCCGATGCTGGACTGCGGCAAAACCCGGCTGACGATTTCCATAAGGCGCCCTCCTTTTTCATGCCATTCAATTGAAAAACCCATGGTGGTCGCGCCGTCTTGACACCACCGCCTGCCAAGGCTCAAATCAGCGGACAGCCCCACCCATCCCAAAGCCCGCCATGAATGAGAAGAAACCCAGCCTGGACCGTATCGACCTGAAAATCCTCGCCGCTTTGCAAGCCGACGGCCGCATGTCCTTTCAACGTTTGTCCGAGCAGGTCAATCTGACGCCTCGGCCCTGCCTGGAGCGCGTGCGCCGGCTGGAAAAAGCCGGCGTGATCCGCGGCTACCGCGCCGTGGTGCAATGGCCCGCGCCGGTTTACCCCGTCATTGTGGCGGCCCAGGTGGCGCTGGCCGATCACGCCTTGTCGCAACAAGCCTTCATCAAGGAGCTGCAGCGCAGCGAGGCGGTGCTGGACGCCTGGCTGGTGGCGGGCAGCTTTGATTTTCAGGTGCGCATCGGCTGCCGCGACATCCAGCAGTACCGCGAGCTGGCCGAACAATGGCTGGCCAGCTCCGCCTTCAAGATCGACAAGATCATCACCATCACCGAGCTGCAGGAGATCAAGCGGAGCGCCGGCCCTCTAGGCTGAGCGCGGCCGCAGAAACTTCAGCCAGCGCCGCTCCGCCTGACGGAAGCTCGCCAGCAGCGCGAAGGTACAGCCCAGGTAGATCGCCGCCGCCATCAGGAAGGGGAAAAACGGCGCGTAAGTGGCCGCGTACAAGGCGCGCGCCACGCCGGTGACGTCCAAGAGCGTGACCGTGGACGATAAGGCGGTGGCGTGCAGCAAAAACACCATTTCATTGCTGAGCACCGGTATAGAGCGCCGCAGCGCGCCGGGCAAGACGATGCGGCGGATGACCCGCGCCCGCGACATGCCGAAGGCCTCCGCCGCCATGATTTCCTCCCGCGGATAGGCGGCGAGCGCGCCGGCCAGAATCTCCTGGGCGTAGGCCGCGGTGTTCAACACATAAGCGAGGACGGCGCAGAAGGTGGCGTCGCGAAACAGCAGCCAAAACGGGTCTTCCGCCTGCCAGCCGTCTATCACCCAACTGAATTGCGACACGCCGTAGTAGATCAGCATCAGCTGCATGAACAAGGGCGTGCCGCGAAAAAAGTAACTGAACGCGGCCACCGACCATCTCAACGGCGCCGGGCCGTAGACCCTGAGCAAGGCCAGCAGCACCGCCAACAGCATGCCCAAGCCGCCGGAGATCAGGAACAGCTTTGCGGTGACCGCCAAGCCGCTCCATTGGCCGCCGTCGCCCCATAGATAGCCGGGCAAAGCGCGCAGGATTTCGTCGAGCGTCATGGTTTTCCTCTCAGAGCAAGCCGCGGCTGTAGCGCAGCCCCAGCCAGCGGAACACGCCGCCAGAGGCGGCGGTGAACAGCAAATAGACCAAGCAGACCAGGAAGTAGAACAGAAAAGGCATCTGGGTGGCGCGGCCGGCCTGCTCCGCGAGCCAGGCCATGTCTTCCAGGCCGATCAACGACACCAGCGCCGCCGACTTCATCAACGCCAGCCAGTTGTTGTTAATGCCGGGCAAGGCGTGGCGCAGCATCTGCGGAAACAGGATGCGCCGGAACAGCTGCCACGGCCGCATGCCGTAAGCGACGCCGGCCTCCAACTGGCCGCGCGGCACCGCCAGGAAGGCGCTGCGGAAAGTTTCGGTGTAATAAGCGCCGAAAATGAAGCCTATGGTCAGCACTCCCGCCAGGAATTTGTCGAACTCCACCGCCGGCAATCCCAACGCCGCCAGCAACAGATTGCAAACCTTCTCGCCGCCGTAGAACAGCAGCAACATCATCACCAGTTCCGGAATGCCGCGAATCACCGTGGTGTAGGCGATGGACGCCGCGCGCAGCCAGCGCGGGCCAAACAGCTTGACGCAGGCGTTGGCGAGGCCGAACAGCAGCGCCAACCCCAGCGCGGCCAGCGCCACGCGCAGGCTGAGCCAGGCCCCGGTCAGCAATAGGGGCAAATAGGATGCCACCATGCGTCGTCCTCCTTGTGAAACGGCCGGCGGGCGCCGGCCGGGGAAACGGACGTATGCAAGCTGTGCAAAGCCTAGCGAGCAAAGGCGAGACAAGGCGAAGACTGCGAACAAAGCGGGATGTACGTTTGGTACATGAGCATTTCGAAGCAGTATTCCCCGCGGCAAATCTCACGAAGCGCCGCAGACTTTGAACAGGTTCTTAGAACGTGTTTACGATCTCGCGAGCTAAGGCGAGACAAGGTGAAAACAGCTGAGAAAGCGGAATGTACAGGTGGTACATGAGCATTTCGAAGTTGGTTTCAACGCCCTTGTCCAACTAGCCCGCCGACGCGCAGCAGATCGTAAATAGGTTCTTAGTGGTAAATATCGAAGCCGAAGTATTTCTTGCGCACACCTTCGTACACCCCGTTGGCGCGGATGGCGGAGATGGCGCGGTTGATCGCCGCTTTCAGTTCCGGATCGCTCTTGCGCACCGCGATGGCCACAGGGATGGATTCGCCCAGTTTGGAGCCGGCGAAAGCGAACTGCTTGCCGCGCTCGGTGCGTAGAAAGCTGGTTTCGGCCTGGATATTGTCTTGCAAGGCGGCGTCGATGCGGCCGGAGGCCAGGTCTAGATAGACGTTGTCCTGATTGGCGTAGGTAACAATCTTCACCTTGCCGCCGCCCCAGTTGGCCTTGGCGTACTGCTCGTGCACCGAGCCGGACTGCACGCCCACGGTCTTGCCGGCCAGCGACTGCGGCGTGGGCCGCAACGGGCTGCCTTTGCGCGCCACCAGCTGAGAGGCGGACGCGTAGTATTTGTCGCTGAAGTCCACCTGTTTTTGCCGTTCCGCCGTCACATTCAGAGAGGCAATGACGGCATCGAATTTATTGGCGTTGAGCGCGGCTATCATGCTGTCGAACGGCTGCTTGACGAAGACGCAGCGGGCCTTGAGTTCGGCGCAGACGGCTTTGGCGATGTCCGGATCGAAACCGGTGATCTCGCCGTTGGGCGCCAGCACGTCGAACGGCGGGTAGCCGCCGTCCACGCCCCAGCGGATCTGCTTGATGTCCTTGGCCAGTACAGGGCCTGCGCTTAGCGCCAGCAAAAACGCGATATGGATGGTTCTCATCTTTTTCTCCTTATGAAGCCTGTTCATGGCCGGCTGCGCGTCGGCGGCAGGTTCTGAATCTCCCCGGCTCTGCGGCCGGTGGCGAATAAAACAGCGCTGCTTTTAGAAACGCAAGGACATGCAGGTCAAGCCCCCGTCCATCTTGCGGATTTCGCTGGTGTCGGTCTCGATGATGGGCAGGCCCAGGGTCTTCAGCTTGCGCAGCGTGTCCGGGTAACCGCTTGGGGTGATCAGGGTGTCGTTGATCCACAAGGTGTTGCCGGCGTACTCCTCTTCCTTGGCCAGCACGATCTGCTGATAACCGCGGAATACCGGATCGTCGGCGCGGTCCTCGGACAGGATCAGCGTGTTGCGGCCCACGTAATTGACGATGGACTTCAGATGCAGGCCGGCGCTGACTTCCACCGCGGTGACGACATAACCGAACTTTTCTACCGCGGCGGCGAACTGACTGATCCCGGCCTCGTTGGTGCGGCTGGTCAGGCCGACGAAGAAACGCTTGTCTATCATCAAGACATCGCCGCCGTCCATGCGCGCGTCGCCGTTCATCCACACCGCGTGGCGGAAGCGGGACACCAAGGGCGCGATGCTGCTCACCTCTCCGCGACGGGCCGCCGCGCCGGGCTGGGTGATCACCGCCAGCTCCGGCATCAACACCGCGGTGTCTTCAACGAAATGGGCGTCGGGGAAATCGGGCTGGGCCGGCAAGGTGCTGACGGTCAAGCCCAGGCGCAGCAGGATGTCCACGTAATCGCGGAATTGGGAGCGAGTCAGCGCCGGGTCCGGCGCGCCGATGTTGGCGGTAGTCAAACCGCCGGCCACGGTGTCGGCAGGCAGGCGGGTGATCGCATGGGTGAAATGCATGGGCAGGCTCCTTGATCAGGCGGCCCAGCAACCGAATGGTTGATGGGGACGGCGCGAGGCCGTTCTCGCTCGAACCATTCTAGGCAGCGCCCTGGGCGCGCGTCGGTCGTATGGGGCGACGGCGACAGCCGGTTTCGGCTGTTTTGGAGCGGAGGGCAGCCGCTTTGCGCGGCAGCCGTCAAACCTGGCCATATCCCACTCAACTAAACCAATGGCCAGTCGTTTAAATCCGGTATTTGTTTGAAATTGAGCACATTATTTCAAGGGCCAGCCCAAAAATGCCGTATATCAAACTATCCATCCTCCTTCTTTTTGCGCTCTGTACCGTCTACATCCATTATCGCGGCCGTCAACGCTTGGGGTTCTGGCGGCAGTTGACCGACCACTCCACCTTCATGGCGCCGATCAACTGCTTCTGCTACCTGTTCTCCACCCTGCCCGCGCGCCCCTATTTGCCGTTGCAGCGCTTTCCGGAACTACAAACGCTGAATGACAACTGGCAACGCATCCGCGCCGAGGCGCTGGCCTTGTCCGACGACGGCGCGATCAAGGCGTCCGATCGTTACGACGACCTGGGCTTCAATTCCTTTTTCAAGGCCGGCTGGAAACGTTTCTACCTGAAATGGTACGACCAGCCGCATCCGTCGGCGGCCAAGCTGTGCCCGTACACGACCGCGCTGCTGCAAAGCATTCCCTCTGTGAAGGCGGCGATGTTCGCCAGCTTGCCGCCGGGCAGCCGGCTGGTGCGCCACCGCGACCCCTTCGCCGGTTCCGTGCGCTTCCATTTGGGCCTGTCCACGCCGCAAAACGAGGCCTGCTACATCGAGGTGGACGGCCAACGCTACAGCTGGCGCGACGGCGAGGCAGTGATGTTCGACGAAACCTATCTGCACCATGCGGAAAACGCTACCACGCAGCAGCGCATCATCCTGTTCTGCGATATCGAGCGCCCGATGCGCTTCCGGCTTGCGGCCTGGGGAAACCGCCTGATCAGCCGCCTGCTGCTGGGCGCCGCCAGTTCCCCTAATCAGGATGGAGATCGCACCGGCGCGCTCAATCGCCTGTTCCGCTATGTGCAGGCGGTGCGGCTGTTCGGCAAGCGCATCAAGGCGCAGAGCCGCCTTGGCTATTACGCGCTGAAATGGCTGTTGTTCGGCGGCTTGTTGCTGGGCTGGCTGCTGAGTTGAGCCGCGCTATAGATTGAAGAAGGCCCGCGCGTTGCCGGCCAGCAGCCGCTGGCGGTCCTCCTCGTCCGTCACCGTGTAGCGGATCAGGCCGCCCACCACCTGCTCGCCCAGGGGAAACGGCGCGTCCGAGCCCAACATCACCCGCTCCGCGCCCATCGCGGCGATCAGCAGACGGAGCGCACCGGGGTCGAACACCGCGGAGTCCACGTAAAAGCGGTCCAGATAGCTGGACGGCCGCCGCGGGCAGTCTTCGCGCACGATGTCCCGCTGCTCCCAGGCGTTGTCCACCCGTCCCAACAGGTAGGCGAAACTGCCACCGCCGTGGGCGAAGCAGATTTTCAGGCTGGCCGGCAGCCGTTCGAAAGCGCCGGACAGGATGAGCGACAGGATGGCCAGCTGGGTTTCCGCCGGCATCGACACCAGCCAGGGCAGCATCCAGCGCTTCATCCTCTCGCCGGCGCCCATCATGTCCCATGGGTGCACCAAGAGCGGGATGTTCTCGGCGGCGCAATGGCCCAGAAACGTCAGCAGGCCCTCGTCGTCCAGGTTCCGCTCGCCGACGTGATTGCCGATCTGCACGCCGACGTGGCCGGCGCCGCAAGCGCGGCTGGCTTCACGACAGGCGGCGTCGATATCCTGCAAAGGCACTTGCGCCAACACTTTCAAACGCCGCGGCGCAACGGCCGCCATCTCCAGCGCGCGGTCGTTCATCAGTTGCGCCCAAGGCAAGGCGCGTTCTATCGGCGCGGCGTAGGCAAACATCACCGGCGTCGCGCACATGATCTGCGTATCGATTCCCTGCTCGTCCAGCCAGGCCAGCCGGCGCGCGCCGTCCCAAAGCGCGTCATGCACCGGCCGGAACGGCTGCTCGCCCACCATGATCTGCCCGTTGCGGCCGGAGGTCTCCAGCCAGGGCCCGCGCAGCGGATCCAGCCGGGCCGCCTCGGCCTGGCTGATCCGCGGGAAAAAATGGGAGTGGATGTCTATCATGGCGTCGCTTCTCGGTGAATGGGGTGTTTTCAAGAACCGGTTCCCGTCTTGCGAGCTAGGGCGGGAACGCGGCGGTCATTGAACGGGCGCTCAATGACGGGAGCGCTGCCGCAACTCGTGCCAGGCGGCGTAATCCTTGCCGGGGTGGACGGTGCCGCAATGGCGGCAGCGGCGCTCGTCCTCGCTCAAGGCGTAAAACAGCTGATAGGCCTTGGGCAGATCGTCCACCAGGCTTTCCAACTGCTTGGAAAAACGCCAGACTTCGGCGGCGCAGACTGGGCAGAACCATTGCAGGCTGTCGTGCTGGCCGGCCGGCCTCGGCTTTTCCACCAGCAGGCATAGGCCGGGCTCCGGCCGTTGCGGCGAGTGGATGACATGGGCCGGCAGCAAGAAGGCGTCGCCCTCGCGCAGCTCGATGCGGTCGAAACGCCCGCGGTCCCAGATCTCCAGATAGGCGTTGCCTTGGATCTGGTAGAAGATTTCCTCGGTGGGGTTGTCGTGAAAATCGGTGCGGGTATTCGGCCCGCCCACCATATTGATGATGTAGTCGCCGTCCGGCCAGATAGCTGCGTTGCATACTGGCGGCTTAAGTCGGCTTTGATTTCCTTGCGCCCAATCCAACAGATTGAGAGGCATGCCGTATTGCAATTCCATTGCGCTTCCTTCCCTTGTGGTCAACGCCGTCTAAAGTGGTTTGTAGGCGATCGCCTTGATTTCAACGCGCAAATGCGGATGCGGCAGCTGATGCACCGCCACCGTGGTCCGCGTCGGCCCTTCCTCGTCGAAGTACTCGGCGTAAACCTGGTTGTATGCGGCGAAATCGTTCATATCCACCAGGTAGGCGCTGATTTCAACCACATCGGCCAGCCCGGCGCCGGCCGTGGCCAAGATGTCGCGGATATTCTCGATCACCGCCCGGGTTTGCAAGGCGATGTCCAGGCGCGTCGCGCCCATGGCGTCGGCTTCGGCGCCGGCTATGCTGTTGTCCGGCCGCCGCGAGCTGGTGCCGGAGACAAAGAGGAAGTCCCCGGCCCGCTTCAGGTGCGGAAAGCGGCCGCGCGGCGCGGCCTTGCCGCTGACGATGGTGGCTTGGGTACTCATGCGGCGCTCCCGCTGATTTCAAATTCACAACGCCCCAGGCCGGCGATCTCCACGCCGACATGCAGGCCGGCGCGCAGCGGCTCTGCCGCGGTGGCGGCGCCGGCCAGCAGCAAGGAGCCGGCCGGCAGCGTGCGTCCTTCCGCGTGCAGCAGCGCGGACACTTCCATCAGCGCGCGCAGCGGCTGGCCCAGGATGGCGGCGCTGCTGCCCAGTTGCGCCGGCCGGCCGTTGAAGCGCAGCGTCACGCCCAGATTGTCCAGCGGCGTGTCCGGCGGGCTCAGCGGGCCGACGACGAAATGGGACGAAGAACAGTTGTCCGCCACCACGTCCTCCAGGCTGAAACGAAAGTCGCGGTAGCGCGAATCGATGATCTCCAGCGCCGGCGCCACGCCGGCCAGCGCGAGACCGGCCTCGGCCAAGGACAGCGGCCGCGAGATATCCCGCGCGGTGATGAAGGCGATTTCCGGCTCCACTCGCGGATGGATCAGGCGGACCAGGTTCAGCTCGCCGCCGTCCGCCAACTGCATCGCGTCGGTCAGTTCGCCCCAGATCAGCGCGTCCACGCCCATTTGCACGCGCTTGGCCCGACTGGTAAAGCCCAGTTTCAGTCCCAGCACGCGTTCGCCGCGATGCTGACGCAGCGCGATGCCGGCCTGCTGGATGCGGTAGGCCTGTGCCAGATCGAAGGCTTGCCGCGCGCTCAGTTGATCAAGGGCTTCGCCGGTTTGGGTCGCGATGTCCAGTTCGCGGGCGCAGGTTTGAACAAAATCCGTCATGCCGCGCCTCCTTTGGCCTTGAGCAAGTCCAGCGCCACGTCGACTATCATGTCCTCCTGGCCGCCCACCATGCGGCGGCGTCCCACTTCCAGCAGGATGTCCAGGGTTTTCAAGCCATACTGCCGCGCCGCCGTTTCCGCATGACGCAGGAAACTGGAATAGACGCCGGCGTAGCCCAGCGCCAGCGTTTCGCGGTCCACCCGCACCGGGCGGTCCTGGGTGGGCCGCACCAAGTCGTCGGCGGCGTCCATCAGCCGGATCAGGTCGCAGCCGTGATTCCATCCCAGCCGCTCGGCGGCGGCGATGAACACTTCCAGCGGCGCGTTGCCGGCGCCGGCGCCCTGGCCGGCCAGCGAGGCGTCGACGCGGCGACAGCCTTCTTCCACCGCCACGATGCTGTTGGCCACGCCCAGGGACAGATTGTGATGGGCGTGCATGCCGGTTTCCGTTTCCGGCCGCAGCGCGTCGCGCAAGGCGCGGAAACGGTCTCTCACCTCCTGCATCAACAAGGCGCCGCCGGAATCCACCACGTAGACGCAGTGAGCGCCGTAGCTTTCCATCAGCTTGGCTTGCTCCGCCAGCCGCTGCGGCGTGCTCATATGCGACATCATCAGGAAACCGACGGCATCCATGCCCAGCTCTCGCGCGTAGCCGATGTGCTGTCTGGCGATGTCGGCCTCGGTGCAGTGGGTGGCGATGCGCGCAATGCGCGCGCCGGCGTCGTAAGCGTTGCGCAGGGCGCGAACGGTAGCGATGCCGGGCAGCAGCAAGGTGGCTATCTTGCTGTTGCGCACCGATTCGGCCGCCGCGGCGATCCACTCCACATCGCTGTGGGCGCCGAAGCCGTAGTTGAAGCTGGAACCCTCCAGCCCGTCGCCGTGCGCCACTTCGATGGAATCCACGCCGGCGGCGTCCAGCGCCGCGGCGATGGCGCGCACCTGGGCCAGCGAATAGCGATGGCGGACAGCATGCGAGCCGTCGCGCAGGGTCACGTCGGAAATATACAGTTTGTCCATGCCGGGCTCCTCAAGCTTGCAGCAGACGGGCGGCGACGCGTTCGCCGCAGGCCAGCGCCGCCGATGTCATGATGTCCAGATTGCCGGCGTAGGCCGGCAGATAGTGGGCCGCGCCTTCCACCTCGATGAAGACCGACACCTTGAGCCCGCCGCTCTGCGCCAGCTCCGGGTAGGCCGTCAGCGCTTCCGCCGGCAGCGCCTCGAACTGCACCTCCTGCTTCAGCCGGTAGCCGGGCACATAGGCGCTGACCTTGTCCGCCATCGCGGCCACCGAGCGGGCGATGGCGTCCCGGTCCGCCGGCGCGGTCAGGCAAAACACCGTATCCCGCATCATCAGCGGCGGCTCCGCCGGGTTGAGGATGATGATGGCCTTGCCGTGGCGCGCGCCGCCGACGCCAACGATGGCCTGGGCGGTGGTTTCGGTGAATTCATCGATATTGGCGCGGGTGCCGGGGCCGGCCGATTGACTGGCGATGGAGGCGACGATTTCGCCGTAGAACACCGGCGTCACCGCCGCCACCGCCGCTACGATCGGAATGGTGGCCTGGCCGCCGCAGGTGACCATATTGATGTTGGGCGCGTCCAGGTGCGCGTCCAGATTCACCGCCGGCACCACGTAGGGCCCGATGGCGGCGGGCGTCAGGTCTATCACCCGAACGCCGCGCGGACGCAACAGCCGCTCGTGGCGCGCGTGGGCGCCGGCCGAGGTGGCGTCGAACACCAGGCGGATGTCGGCGGCGCCAGGCATGGCCAGCAGCCCTTCCACGCCCTGGTGGCTAGTGGCCAGGCCCAGGCGGCGCGCGCGGGCCAGGCCGTCGGAATCGGGATCGATGCCTATCATGGCGGCCAGTTCCAGTTGCCGGCCGTGGCGCAAGAGTTTGACCATCAGATCACAACCGATATTGCCGGAACCGATGATGGCGGCTTTGACGCGAGCGGAATGGTTCATGAGGAGGCTCCCTGAAGTGAGGCGAAGCGGGCCGATACTTCGCCCAAGCCCTGGATGCGAGCGGTGAACACGTCGCCGGCCCTCGCCGGCGCCATCGGTCCCAGCGCGCCGGTCAGCACGATGTCGCCTGCCTTGAGCGGCTCGCCGCGCCGCCCCATCGTGTCCGCCAGCCACAGCACGGCCAGCAGCGGGTTGCCCAGACAAGCCGCGCCGACGCCCACCGAAACCGGCTCGCCGCGCAACTCCATCGTCATGCCGCAGCCGAGCAGATCGACGTCGGCCAACCGCCGAGGCTGGTTGCCCAGCACAAACAGGCCGCTGGACGCGTTGTCGGCGATAGTGTCGCTGATGCGGATATCCCAGCCGGCGATGCGGCTGTCCACAATCTCCAGCGCCGGCAATACCGCGTCCACCGCGCGGAACAGATCGGCCAGCGTGTGCTTGTCGTGGTCCAGATCGCGCCCCAGCAGCAGCGCCACTTCCGCCTCTATCTTGGGCTGCAGCAGCCGCCGGCTGTCTATCTCCTCGCCGTCGCACACCGCCATGTCGGCGAACAGGCGGCCGAAATCCGGCTGGGACACGCTCAGCTGCCGCTGCACCGCCAGCGAGGTCAGGCCGATCTTGCAGCCCACCAGCCGCCGGCCTTGGGCCTGGGCATGACGGACATTCAGCGTTTGCACCTGGTAGGCGGCGTCGACGTCTCCCTCGCCGAGCAGGCCGCGCACCGGCGCGCAGGGCTGGCCGGCGTCGGCGGCGCGGCGCAGCTGCTCGGCGGCGGCTTGCAGTGCGGATGGTGAAACTGGGCTCAAGGCATTCTCCTTAATCAAGCGCTCCGGCGCGGACTAAACCGGCCGTATCAGTGGGACGCGTCCAGTCTATGGAGCGCGACGATAAGGAGAAAATGAATATCCGGGCTTCTGCTATTCCCTAAAGTTATGCCATAGTCTTCTGTCACTCCGACCCAACCTCACAGGAGCGGCGATGGATCCTCTGACGCCTTTTTCCGTTCACGATATGGTGTTGAACCGGCTCAAGCTGCGTCCTCTCTTGGTGTTCGACCGGGTGCTGCGCTGCCAGTCCATCGCCCGCGCCGCGCGCGAGCTGCACCTGACCCAGCCGGCGGTGACCAAGGCCATACGCGAGCTGGAGCAGCAGCTGGACACCGTGCTGTTCCTGCGCGGCAACCGCGGCGTGACGCCCACCGAATACGGGCTGCTACTGGGCGAGCGCGTCAAGGCGGTGATCGCCGAACTGCGCTATCTGACCGACGAGATCAACGCCTTCAAGGGCGGCATTTGCGGCCATGTCATCATCGGCACCCAGATCTCCGCCAGCGCCAGCCTGCTGCCGCAGGCCATCCTGCGGCTGAAGGCCCACGCGCCCAAGCTGCTGGTCACCGTGCGCGAGGGACCGCAGGATTATCTGTTCCCGGCGCTGGCCGCCGGCGAACTGGACCTGGTGGTGGGCCGCCTGCCGGACCCGGACGCGCCGCCCACCCGCAAACTGCCCTTGCGCCACCAGCCGCTCTATCTGAACCGGCTGTGCATCGTGGCCGGCGGCCACCATCCGCTGCTGGCCGCGCCGCCGTCCAGCCTCGCCGAACTGCGCGACTGGCCATGGATTCTGCCGCCGCCGGATTCCCCGGCCCGCCTGGTGGCCGAGCAGTTCTTCCACGACGCCGGCCTCCCGCTGCCGGACAATCTGCTGGAATCGCTGTCCTTGCTGACCAATGTCAATCTGCTGGTGGATTCGGACTGCCTGGGCCTGATGCCGCGGCTGGCGGCGCGCCGCTTCGCCGCCGCCAAGCTGCTGGCGGTGCTGCCGCTGGACGAGGTGGGGCCGCCCACCGCCGTCGGCTACTCGGTGCGCGCCGACAAGCCGCTGACGCCGGCGGCCCGGCAGATGATAGACAGCCTGAAACTGGCCGCCGCCGCGCTGGACGCGGCGGATCAGGTATAAGCGCGGGGAATAGCAAGACTCGATTTATTCATTTTCGCGCCCAAGGCCGCCTTTCCTACACTCGCCAATATTGCGTCGCCCCTTAAGAACGTGTTTACGATCTTGCGAGCTAAGGCGAGACAAGGCGAAAACGGTTGAGACAGCGGAGTGTACAGACGGTACATGAGCATTTCGAAACCATTTTCAACGCCGTATCGCCGACGCACAGCAGATCGTAAACAGGTTCTAAGACCGCGGCGTCCACCCCCCGTTGACGAGGATAGAAACCATGAGCCGCCCCGCCCTGCTGCCGCTGTACATCAATGGCCGATTCGAAGAGGAAGGCCAACGCTTCGACAATATCAGCCCGGTGGACGGCCGCCTGCTGAACCAGGCGGTAGAAGCCGACGCCGCTCAGGTGGCTCGCGCCGTCCAGGCCGCCAGCGACGCGCTGCAAGGGCCCTGGGGCCGCTACAGCGTGCCGGAACGCGCCGCCTTGCTGCACAAGGTGGCCGACGGCATCCAGGCGCGCTTCGACGACTTCGTCGCCGCCGAGGTGGCGGACACCGGCCGCCCGCTGCATTTGGCCCGCACGCTGGACCTGCCGCGCGCCATCGCCAATTTCAGAACTTTCGCCGACCTCGCCGTCGCCCAGGTGGACGATTGCTGCGAAACCCCGCAAGCCGACGGCGGCCTGCTGTTCAACTACACCGTGCGCAAGCCGCTGGGCGTGGTGGCGGTGATCGCGCCGTGGAATCTGCCGCTGCTACTGCTGACCTGGAAGCTGGGCCCCGCGCTGGCGATGGGCAACACCGTGGTGTGCAAGCCGTCCGAGGAGACCCCGTCGTCGGCCGCCTTGCTGGCCGAAGTCATGTACAATGCCGGCGTCCCCGCCGGCGTGTTCAATCTTGTGCACGGCTTCGGCCCCGGCTCCGCCGGGGAATTCCTGACCCGCGCGCCGCAAATCAGCGCCGTGTCCTTCACCGGCGAATCTCGCACCGGCAGCGCCATCATGAAGGCGGTGGCCGACGGCGTGAAAGACATTTCCTTCGAGCTGGGCGGTAAAAACGCCGCCGTGGTGTTCGCCGACGCCGACTTCGACGCGGCGGTGGCCGGCGTGGCCCGCTCGTCCTTCTTCAATACCGGGCAGGTCTGCCTGTGCACCGAGCGGGTCTATGTGGAACGCCCTATCTTCGATCGCTTCGTCGCCGCGCTGAAAGCCCGGGCCGAGGGCCTGAAACTGGGCTATCCGGACGAGGACGGCGTGGATCTCGGCCCGCTAGTGTCGCGCCAGCACCGCGAGAAGGTGCTGTCTTATTTCGCGTTGGCGCGCGAGGAAGGCGCGGTGGTGATCACTGGCGGCGAAACGCCGCAGTTCGGCGACGCGCGCGACCAAGGCGCTTATGTACGCCCGACGATCTGGACCGGCCTGCCCGACCACGCCCGCTGCGTGCGCGAAGAGATTTTCGGCCCGGTGTGCCACATCGCGCCGTTCGACGACGAGGAGGAAGTCCTCCGCCGCGTCAACGACAGCCCTTACGGCCTGGCCTGCGCGCTTTGGACCCAGCGGCTGGACCGAGCCCACCGGTTGGCGCGGCGCGTCCAGGTCGGCATCGTCTGGGTCAACGCTTGGTACGCGCGCGATCTGCGCACGCCCTTCGGCGGCAGCAAGCTGTCCGGCCTCGGCCGCGAAGGCGGCCGTCATTCGCTGGATTTCTACTCCGAAATCAGCAATGTCTGCGTCAAGCTGTGACGCGGGAGAACGCCGCTCTCATCTAGCCTGCGCGGCGGCCCCCCCGCCAGCCGCCAAATCCCCCTCGTTGAAGCTCATTTCCATCACTTCCCCGGCGGCGTCCCGGCAGCTCACCGCGAAGTCCGGCCGCTCCGGACTCGTACTGCCGGGGTGCAGCCTGACCGACGTCACTTCCATGCAGTCGCGCACCAGCGCCGCTTGACGTCCCACATCCGTCAGCGCCGGCACCCAAGCGCAAAAGGCGCCGCCGGCGAAAGACTCGGAACCGCACAACTCCCCCGCGGCTTGTTCCGCACCCGGCAGCACTACGCCGGCGACCTCCTTCAGCTCCGCCTCGTTCCTGGCCTCGGCCTGTTGCTGGCTGGGCCAGACCGTGTACGCCAAGCCCGCCGCGCCGGTCAGCAAGACGCTGATTACCGCGCCCGCATGCGTCCATTTGAGCCGGGATACGGGCTCCAGCTCCTGCCGCGGCAGTGGTTGCGGATACATTTCCAGATAAGGTGCCTGGCACAACGGACACGCGTAATGCGGGGTCCTCTGGTCACGCGGAGAATCGCCGCGCAGGTATCCGCATTGTAGGCACTTCTTTTCCATTGGCCCTTCTCCCCAGGTGGAAGTCAGTCACGCTCGCCGGCGCTTTAGGTCTGCTTCCCAAATGATTAACGCTCCCCATGCGTACGTCCTGACATGCTAACAAAGAAATGCCATTGCAGTTTCACATCGCCGTCGCGACTCTTGCACTAGCGCTTTGGCCAGGTGCAATCCAATGGGATTGCTTGCCGGCGCGCACTCACCTGACCGGGGCTTGCAATGGCGCTCCAGCAGGCTTGTGAATGGCTGCCCAAAGCGCGCTCATATTAAACCGTTTAATTAAAACAAATATTTAACTTTATTTCTTATGGGGGGGTGTGCTACTTTAGTTTAAACAATTTGAATCAGTAGTTTTAACAAAATCAACAAAGTTAAGCTCCGCTAAGTGCTTGTGAATAGCTGCGATAGATATGATATGGCTACCGTACTATAGTGATTTTAACAAAACAAACAAAACCAAGCCCTGCTGTGTGCTCGTGAATCGCTGTGATGGAGATAATATGTTTACCGTACTAACAATCTTTGGCACCCGTCCGGAAGCCATCAAGATGGTGCCTGTCATCCACGCGCTGCAAGACTGCCCGGGCGTGGCGTCCAAGGTATGCGTGACCGGCCAACATCGCGAGATGTTGGACCAGGTATTGGACTTTTTCGGGATCCGACCGGATTTCGACCTGAAACTGATGCAACAGGCGCAGGGCTTGGCGTCTTTGACCGCAAGGCTGGTGGACGCTGTAGACAAAGTCCTGGAGGAAGTCCAGCCCGACGTCGTGCTGGTTCACGGCGACACCGCCACCACGCTTGGCGCCAGCCTGGCCGCGTTTTACCGCCGGATTCCGATTGGACATGTTGAAGCGGGCTTGCGGACCGGAGACCTGTCTTCGCCTTGGCCGGAGGAAATGAACCGCCGCGTCACCGGCATTCTGGCATCCTGGCATTTCGCTCCCACGGAAGAGTCCTGCCTCAATCTGCGGAATGAAAAAGTTGATCCAGATCGGATCTTCATCACCGGCAACACCGTTGTCGACACCTTGCTATTGGCGGTGAAGAAGTTGGAACAACAGCCGGACCTCAAGGCCGGCATCGCCTCCGAGTTTGCCTTCCTGCGGCCGGAGGCGAGAGTGATACTGGTCACCGGCCACCGCCGGGAAAATTTAGGGGAAAGGTTTGAAAGCTTTTGCCGCGCTCTGGTGCGGCTGGCTGAGCGTTACCCTGACGTGGACATCGTCTATCCGGTGCACTTGAACCCCAATGTGCGCAAACCGGTGTATGCGCTGCTGTCCCAGGTGAGCAACATTCATTTGATCGACCCGCAGCAATACCTGCCCTTCGTCTACCTGATGGCCCGCTGCCACCTCATCATCACCGACTCCGGCGGCATACAGGAAGAAGCGCCGGCGCTGGGCAAGCCGGTGCTTGTGACACGAGACACCACGGAAAGGCCGGAGGCGCTTGCGGCCGGCACCGCCAAGCTGGTGGGGACCACAACGGCGCTTATCGTTCAGCACGCCAGCGAACTGCTGGATGATGAAGCGGCTTACCGCAGCATGTCCCAGGCCCACAACCCTTATGGAGACGGTTGCGCCGGCAGGCGCATCGCCACCATTCTCTCATCCTTGTCGCAGTCGGCAGACAAAGAAAGCCAGGCCGCCGTCGCTCTTCCCGCCCTGCAAGGAGAAGAGTGATGAAGTTGGCGCAAGGCATTCTGCTTTGGCTGAGCTTGCTGGTTTGCTGTTCGCCGGCCTGGTCCGCCAAAGATCAGGCTGAAACCGCCGGCCATCAGACGCGCCGCCACACTGCGGCCGCTTCTGCGGACAGCAAGGCCGCCATGGAGGCCTTGCCCATAGACCCGGACTCGCCCGCCGCCCCTCACCCCTCCATCAGCATCAAGGGCGCTTCGGAAAACGTCGATCTGCGCCATACCCAGCAGTTGATCATGGACCAAATCGAAGAAGCGCGACATCGCACCGTCAGTCAAGAGGATGACCCCTTGCTGATGCGCACAAACGCTCAGCCCTTCATCTGGCCTTTGCGCGCGCTGAGCTTCGTACTGTACGGCGTGGTGCTCTTGGTCGTGGTGTACGCGGCGCGGCATATGGCGTTCACCTTGAATCGGCTGTTCGGCCATCAGCGCCACCCCTATCTGGACATTGAAACGGCGCAATGGCCCAAGGTCACGGTTTTCATCGCGGCGCACAATGAAGAGGCCGTAATTGCCGATGCAATGGAGGCGCTGCTTGAGTCCGACTATCCGCCGGGACAAATGATCATCATGCCCGTCAACGACCGCTCCACGGACGGCACGCGCGCCATCATAGACCGTATCGCGGCGCGCAGACCGGACGCGATCAGGCCGTTTCACCGCACCCAGGGCAAGCCCGGCAAAGCCGCGGCGCTGAAGGATGCGACGGCCTTGATCGACACCGAGCTGTTCATTGTCTTCGACGCCGACTACCTGCCAAGCCGCGGCCTGCTCAAACAATTGATCGCGCCGTTCTTCGATCCGGAAGTGGGCGCCGTGATGGGCCGCGTGGTGCCCTTGAACCCGGGCGCCAACCTGTTGACCCGCATGCTGGACATGGAACGCGCGGGCGGCTACCAAGTGGACCAGCAGGCCAGGATGAATATGAAGCTGGTGCCGCAGTACGGCGGCACGGTCGGCGGCATCCGCGTCGCCGCGCTCAACAGCGTCGGCGGCTGGCACGACGACGTACTGGCGGAAGACACCGATTTGACTTACCGCTTGCTGATCGGCGGCTGGCTCACGGTCTACACCAACCGCTCCGAGTGCTACGAGGAGGTGCCGGAGAGCTGGCCGGTTCGCATCCGGCAATTGATGCGCTGGACGCGCGGCCATAATCAGGCGCTGGCGCGGCATGTCGGCCGGCTGCTGAGCACCCGAGGTGTGCCGCGGCGGGAAAAACTGGACGGGCTCCTGCTGTTGGGCACTTACGCCATGTCCCCGCTGCTGCTGCTCGGCTGGGCCATCACCTTGGTGCTGTTCTTTTTCGACAGCATGCTGCCATCCCCCGGCCTCCTGCTGATCCTGGCCCTGGTCTGCTACAGCGCGATGGGCAATTTCGCTGCCTTTTTCGAGATCGGCGCCGCCTGCTATCTGGACGGCAACGGCAAGAGACTGCGTATTTTGCCTTTCGCCATTCTTGGCTTTTTGGTCAGTCTGGTCACCATTTCCCGAGCCACGCTGCAGCAGTCGCTGGTCGAGCCCTTCAAGAAAAACAGAACGCTGCATTGGGATAAAACCAAGCGGTATCGGAGACAGCCGGGATGATGGCCATACTTTACGTGCTTGGCGTGGCGCCGCTGATCGCGCTGCCGCTCTTGCCCGGTCTGTTGGAGTTGCTGCGCAAGACCGACGCCTCCGCGCTGGGCATCAACCGGCTGCACACCGGCACCGCCGATGTCTTCGCCCGCAACTACCGGCAACGGCTGGAAACGCTGGACTTGGGCGAGCGGCGGCAAGACTGGAACGCTCGCCTGGACGCCATCGGCCCGGAAAACCGCCCTGTCGTGGACGAGGAGGTCTTGGCCGCGGGCGAGTTGCGCATTCCGGCGCGCTTCAGTTTCCTGAAAGAAATCCATTGCGACGACAACGTCGTCACCGGTCCGGGCGTGATCCTGCGCAGCGTCTTGGCCGACGGCGATCTGAACCTGGGGCGGAGCAGTTCGATTCTACGTTGGGCCGGCGCCCGGAACATCCGCATCGCGCCGGACAGCTTGTTGTTCGGGCGCACCGTGGCCGAGGACACGCTGGACATTTCGGGGCCTGTCCGCTTCCAACGCCTTCAAGCGGCAACCATCCGCATGGGCGAACCTTCGCACCAGCCTCCCCCGGCTAAGCTGTTGCGGGAGGTGAATATCGAAAACTTGAAAACCCCCCACCCCTTTAACGCGGAAATGCGCCGCACGGTAATCGACGGCGATTTCCTGTTGCCGGAAAACAGCTTGCTGCGCGGACACTTGGTGGTGCGCGGCGGCTTGAGCATCGGCCCCGGCTGCCGGATTGAGGGCAGCGTCAAAGCCAGCGGGCCGGTTCGCTTGGCCAGCGGGGTGACCGTGGACGGCGCCGTCGTTTCCGATCACTCCATTATCTGCCGGGAGAACTGCCGCTTGCTGGGCCCGGTTGTCGCGGACCGGCTCGTCGTCATCGGCGCCCATTCGGTATTGGGCGCACCGGATTCGCCCAATACCGTCTCCTCGCGCTTGGTGCTGCTCACGCCGCCCCTGATCGCGCACGGCACCATCTGGGCCCGCGTCCGCGGCAAGGTGCGCGGCCGATGAAGCATCTCTATTTAATGCTGGCCTTGTGTTGCGGAACAAGCCAGGCCGCGGACGGCGCGTTCAAGCTGCCTGACTACCAGAACGAGGACGGCGCCATTCTGCTGCAAGCGCATGGACGGCATGTCGACCCCTATTTCGCGATGAAAGCCTTGCTGACGGCCGAGGAGCTGGGCTTATCCATCGCTCCGGCCACGGACGCTTGGGTGGCGTGGCTGGCACCCAGGCAGGAACGCAACGGCAGCTTTCCCCGCTTCGAGCGCCAGACGGATGGTGTCTGGCGCCGAACGGCCGACGCCGACGCCGACGACTCCACGCTGGCCATGTGGATTTCCCTGCTGAGCCGGCGCTACCGGCAACAGGACATGCCCCCGCCGCTTCAGGCATCGCTGGCGCGCGCCAGGCAGGCGCTGTGGCGGCTGAGGCAAGCGCGCAGCGGCATTTATGACTATGCCGCGGGCGTCAAGCTGGGCTACTTGATGGACAACGTCGAAGTTTACGCCGCGCTGCGCGACGACTGCGCCAGAACAGGCGCCAGTTGCCGGAGGATGCGGCAGTTGGCCGCGGCGCTTCCCAAAGCGTTTTGGGAGACGAAAACCCGACGCTGGCGCGTCGCCAGCCGCGACCTTCCCCCTGTCGCCTTCTACCCGGAAGCCGCCGCGCAACTGTTCCCCAAAATGGAGGGCATGCCGGCAATGCCGGGGCAAGCCTCCTTCGACACCTGGCTGCAGGGCGAAGGCCGGCCCTGGCTTGCTCAGGACAAGGCGCAACTGGACTTTCCCTGGGGCGTGCTGGCCCTGGCCGCGTTAAGAGACGGCCGGGAGGACGCCGCGCGCGCCTGGTTGCAGAAAGCCGCTCCCGCGCGCGGAACACCGCGCTGGAATGTGCTGGAGGAAGCGGTTTTTCAAGGATTGGAGCACCGCCTGGCCACAACGGCGGAGCAAGAGCAAAGGCTGGAAGAATGAATAAGATTCGATCATGTCCCCGCTGGGTGTTCATCATCCTGCTGCTGGGACTCCTACTGGCGGCAAGCGCGATCTGGCACAGCTGGCGCGCAAGGCAAACGCCGCCGCCCCAGGCCTTCATCGCCTTGCTGCTGCCGGACAAACCAGCCAGCAGCAAATACGCGCTGGCGTGGCAAGACGCCGCCAGCGAAGGCGGCGTGGCGATGATGCAGATCACCGCCAGCCAACTGGTGGGCATGGAACCGGAACAACGCGCCCGCCTCCGCGGCATCATCTTGCCGGACACCATACACCGCTACGTCGACGCGGCGCTGACCGGGGTGCTGGAGGAGTATGTGCAGGCCGGCGGCGCTTTATGGATCAATTACGACGCCGCCAGCGAAAACGCCGGCGGCCGCTTTTTGGACAAGCCGGCGCTATCACGCCTGGTGGGCGTGGATTATCTGCTGTACCGGGAATTGGGCAAGCAGATGGTGCGCAAGGATTTGATGCTGATGCCGCCGTCCGCCGTCGCCGAACTCGGCATCACGCCCGGCCGCTTCCAGCCCTATCCGGACGGCAAGTCCCCCATGCTGCAAGCCTCGACCTACGGCTACGACCAGGCGGCTTTCAGCTACTTGGCTACCCGCGGCCGCTTCCCGGGGCGCGTGTTGGCCGAAGGGCCGGACGGCACCTTGATTGCCGGCGTGCGCGACTATGGCCGCGGCAAGGTCTTGTTCGTCAACCTGCCGATCACTTTTCTCAAAATACGCACCGACGGCTTGTGGCTGCACTCCTATCTAAACTTCTTCAACAGCCAAGTTCTGCATCTGCCCCAGTTGGCTTCCGTACCGGACGGCGTCGGCGGCCTGGTAATGAACTGGCACGTCGACGACGCCAACGCCATCCCCTATCTGGACCTGCTCAAAAAACTGGGTTTTCTCGAGCAAGGCCCTTATTCCGTCCATTTCACCACCGGGCCGGACACCAATCAGCCCGGCGACCACCGAGGCATGGACCTTGCCCACAACCCGCGGGCTCAGGACTGGGTTCGTCGCTTGAGCGAGCGGGGTTACGAAATCGGCGCGCACGGCGGCTGGGCGCACAACTACTTCGCCTTCAACATCAATGAGCATAACGGCAAACGATGGGAGCCCTATCTCGCCAACAACAAGCAAGACCTTGAAAAACTCACCCAACAACCGCTCACCGAGTATTCCGCGCCCAACGGCCACCATCCGGACTGGGTAACCGCCTGGCTGCGCCAACACGGCGTACTGGCTTATTACTACGTGGGCGACCTGTCCATGGGGCCCACCCGAGCCTATATCGACCCCGCCAACATGCATGGCCGACCCTGGGCTTTCCCGGTATCGGCCAACGGCGGCATCGCCTCCTTCGAAGAAGCCGTGCGCAATAAATTGCCTAGCGCTCAGATGACGCTTTGGCTGCAGGACATGACGCGCTTCGCGGTACAACAACGAGTGGCGCGCCTAGTCTATTTCCACCCTCCGGGCGTTTATTTCTATCAACAGACCGTCCGCCAATGGCTGGCCCAAACCCGGACCTTGGGCAAACAAGGGGTATTTCATTGGTACACGATGACGGACCTGTCGCGTTTTCTGTCCCAACGAGAACTGACCCAGTGGCAAGCCGCGCCGGCGGAAGGCCGGGACGCGTCCTGGATCAGCGTCAGCGCGCACAACCCAAAAACCTTGGCGCGGCAAAGCTGGCTGCTGCCCAAAACCCCAACGCCGCCCGTGCTGCGGTCCGGCCAGGCCGATATCGAAGCGCTGCCGGACGCTTGGAGAGTCACCGCCCGATCCGGGCAGGACCTTCGGTTTGAATACGTGCAAACAGCGAGCAATACCATGGAGACCCGCCATGCTCAGTAAACGACTAGCGCAAATCTGCCTTTTGGCCCTGTGTCTTGCCGGCCAAGCGCGCGCCGACGAGATGGCGGCCCCGGAAGCGGCGGAAACAGCGCCCGCTCTCGCGGATACCGAGGCCGAGGCCCCGCCATCGGCGCCGGAGCCGTATTCATGGGCACGCAGCATCGAGATCGGCGCACAGCACTCCCGCCTCACAGGGGACAACCCCGCCTGGGATGGCATCTATCTGTCCGGCGTCTGGCAGACCGACGCCGGCAACGTCTTCGACTGGACCGCAGAGCAGGACAGCCGTTTCGGCGAACGGGGCATGGCCTTGAACGGCGGCTGGAACCACGACATCAACCCGGACTGGTACGGCAGGCTGGAGTTGGGACGCAGCAGCGGCGGCACCTTCTGGCCAGGCACCCACTACGGCGCGGCTCTCAACCGCAAATGGCTGCCCAACCGCAACCTGGTCACCACCTTCGGCTTGGCCTACAACGACAATCGCCAAGGCTATAGCGACCGCATTCTGACCTTGGGCATGGCCTATTACTTCGACGCGCCCTGGGTGGTGGAAGGCGGCGTGCACCGCACCTTGAGCAACCCCGGCAGCGTAAGCTCCATGCAGGGTTACGGCGCGGTGACTTATGGGCGCGACCGCTGGCGCCTGATCACCCTGGCGGTCAACGCCGGCGGCGAGGGTTATATGCCCATCGGGGTCGACCAGCCCAAGCAAAGCTTCGACAGTCAGCTCTATCAACTGAGCTGGAGGGAGTGGATAGGCAAGCATTGGGGCATCCATGCCGCCGTTGAACGCTATCACAGCCCCTATTACGATCGCTCCGGCATCACCACCGCCGTGTTCTGGAATCTGCCATGAGCCTTCAAGAACGTCTAAAACACTTCAAGGCGCTGCGCCACACCGGCCATGGGGGCGAACTCATCTCCCTGCACCGGGCCATGCGCACCGAATCCTTCCAACGTCTTCGCTGGCTGGAGATCATCGGCATCCCGCTGCTGTTCAACCTGTTGCTGCTCGCTTTCCTGCCGCAAACGCTCGCGCTATGGCGGCTCGTCACGCAATGGAGCATAGAGGTAACCGGCGTACCGGCCCAGCTCTCCAGCCTGGAGATACTAAACGGGCAAATACCGGGTTTATGGCTGCCTT
Source organism: Chromobacterium fluminis (assembly GCF_011602385.1). Lineage (NCBI taxonomy): Bacteria > Pseudomonadati > Pseudomonadota > Betaproteobacteria > Neisseriales > Chromobacteriaceae > Chromobacterium > Chromobacterium fluminis. The sequence goes on from NZ_JAAOMA010000007.1 coordinate 102,509, forward strand.
GGCTGGACCTGCCGGCCTCGGTGCCCTCGTTCTGGCAATGGTGGGGCAACGGCCTCATCGGCCTGCTGCTGCTGCTGCTTTCGTTTTTGATCAGCCCGGAAAACATGCCGATGCGCTACTTGCTGCGCTTGTTCGTCATCATCCAGGGCTGCTCCTGCGTTTACTTCGCGCTATTGCCGGCGGCTTTCAACCATTCCCTCCCCGAATATCACAGCTCCTGTCTGACCTTTGTGCTGACCTTGCTGTTTTTGATGCCCTGGGTGCACGCGCTGACCTTTCACGTGCTGGAAAAGCCGATCTGGCACAAGCTTGCCCTCACTGGGGTCTCCCTGGCCTACCTGCTGCTGGAGGCTCCGCTGCATTATTTCGCCGCCGCTCTGGTGCTGCACTATGGTTCTCTGCTGTTCATGCCCTTGCTCTTCATACTGGGCAGCCTGATGATGGAGGTCATGATGATGATTGCGCTATACGCTTGGGCGATGAGTTGGGAGTAAGGGCGGCGAATCCGCGCATGTAAATGGGCCCTTGGTCTCTCATTCAAACCGCGCGGCGCGTGTATCCTGTAACGTGGGTCGCAATCAAGACTGGGAGACCGCATGGGTTTCAGCGCAGATGAAAAAAACAAGATGGTGGCGTTGAAAGGCGTGGGCGCCACCGTTGTTTCCAGACTGGAGCAAATCGGCTTTTCTTCCTTGCCGCAGTTGGCGGGCCAGGACCCTGCCTTGCTGACCCGCCAGATCGCCGACATGATGGGCTCCAGCTGCTGGCACAACAGCCCGCAGGCCAGAGCCGCCATTCAGGCCGTTGTCGATCTGGCGCGCGCGGAACGCGGCCAGGCCACGGCGACGGAGCTTGACCCGATTGTCAGATAGACGCGCCGCCAAGCTAGCTGCGCACTTTGGTCTGATCCGGTATATTGATTCTCATGCTCCAATCGCCTCCTCGTGCGACCGGCGCTCAAGCGCGGGGACACAGCTGGAGGCGTCAAATGGCTGGCAAACCCTTTAAGGCCAGTGAAATCAAAGGTTCAAGCCAAAAATGCTATTGATGATCGACAACTACGACTCCTTCACCTACAACCTGGTGCAGTACTTCGGCGAGCTGGGTCAAGAAGTCAAGGTGTACCGCAACGATGAAATTTCCTTGCAGCAAATCGAAGAGCTGCAGCCTAAATATCTGGTAATCTCGCCCGGCCCCTGCACGCCCAACGAGGCGGGAGTGTCCGTGCCGGCCATCCGGCACTTCGCCGGCAAGCTGCCCATCATGGGCGTGTGCCTGGGGCATCAGGGCATAGGCCAGGCTTTCGGCGGCCGCATCGTCCACGCCAAACAACTGATGCACGGTAAGGTGTCGCCGGTCAAACACCGCGATGTCGGCATGTTCCGCGGCCTGCCCAATCCCGTGACCTGTACCCGCTACCATTCGCTGGTGATCGAGCGCGAGACGCTGCCGGACTGTCTGGACGTCACCGCCTGGACCGACGACGGCGAAATCATGGGCGTGCGCCATAAAACGTTGCCGATCGAAGGCGTGCAGTTCCACCCGGAGTCCATCCTCACCGATCACGGCCACGCGATGCTGGACAACTTCCTGAAAGAGTTTGCCTGATGAAGAGGATGTTGATGCTGAGCGCCGCCCTGGCGCTGTCCAGCGCGGCGCAGGCCGGCGCGCTGGACGACTGCATGCGGACCGAAGCGCAGACACCGGCAGTATCCGCCTGCTTGCAACAGCGGCTGAGCAAAGCCGAAGCCGAACTGGCCCAAAGCGAAAACAGGGCCTCCGCCGCGATGCGCGAGCTGGACCAGATCACCGGCAACCGCTACCGCGCCCGACTGGCGCTCAGCCAATCCAAGCGCGCCTTCAAGACCTATCTGGACAAGCAATGCCGCTGGGTGGCCAGCAGCTACGCCAGCGGCAACGGCGCGGACCAGGCGCAAGCCGCTTGCCGCGCCGACCTGATCGAGCAACGCCTCTCCCAGCTGGCGGCGCACGCCGGCAATTGAATCACCGGACGGCGCGCCTCCGCGCGGCGCCGCCCAAGCAAGCAAAAGGACTCCCCGATGATTACCCCGCAGGCCGCGCTGAACCGGCTGATCGACGGCAACGAACTGTTTTATGACGAAATGCTGGACTTGATGCGCCAGATCATGCGCGGCGAACTGACGCCGGCGCAAACCTCGGCCATCCTGATCGGCCTGCGCGTCAAGGTGGAATCGGTGCTGGAAATCGCCGCCGCCGCCACCGTGATGCGCGAGTTCGCCACCCCGGTGCCGATCAGCCAGCGCGACCACTTGGTGGACACCTGCGGCACCGGCGGCGACAAATCCCACACTTTCAACATCTCCACCACCTCCGCCTTCGTCGCCGCGGCGGCAGGCGCCCGCGTGGCCAAGCACGGCGGCCGTTCAGTGTCCTCCAGTTCCGGCAGCGCCGACGTGCTGGAGTCGCTGGGCGTCAAACTGAGCTTGAGCGCCGAGCAAGTGGGGCGTTGCGTCGACGAAATCGGTATCGGATTCATGTTCGCGCCCAACCATCACACGGCGATGCGCCACGTGGCGCCCATCCGCAAGGAGCTGGGCGCCCGCACCATCTTCAACATCCTGGGGCCGCTGACCAACCCGGCCGACGCCGAAAACCAGTTGATGGGCGTGTTCCACCCGGACCTGGTGGGCATCCAGGCTCGGGTGCTGAAGCAGTTGGGCAGCCGCCACGCGCTGATCGTGCACGGCCTGGACGGCCTGGACGAGCTGACCTTGTCCGGCCCCAGCATGGTGGCTGAACTAAAGAACGGGCAGATCGAGGAATATCAGCTGGATCCGCGCGAACTGGGCCTGGATTTCGCCGAACTCAAGCAGCTGCGGGCCGACACCGCCGCCGCCTCGCGCGACATTCTGCTGGCGGTGCTTGACGGCCAAGCCGGCCCCCCGCGCGACATCGTCTGCCTCAACGCCGCCGCCGCCATCTACACGGCAGGCGTTTCCCCTACCCTGGCCGACGGTGTTACCATGGCGCGCGAAGCGCTCGACTCCGGACAAGCCCGCGCCAAGCTGGACCAATTGATCAGCCTGAGCGCCGCGCTGGCCGCCTGAGCCCCCAATTTCCGACGCGGAGCGCCGTCGCTCCGCGCTCATCCTTCATTTCGATTGCATAAGAACGCCATGAGCAAACTGTCCAAAGACATCTTCAAGGCCTATGACATCCGCGGCATCGTCGGCAAGACCCTGACCAATGACGTAGCCCGCCAGATCGGCCAGGCCGTCGGCTCCGAAGCCAAGGCCCGCAAAGTGAAAACCATCGTGGTGGGCCGCGACGGCCGCCTGTCCGGCCCGGATCTATGCCAGGCGCTGGCTGAAGGCATTCAGGCCGCTGGCGTCGACGTGATCGACGTCGGCCGCGTCGCCACCCCCATGCTGTACTTCGCCGCCCACGAGTTGGGCTCGGTGTCCGGCGTGATGGTCACCGGCAGTCACAACCCGCCGGATTACAACGGCTTCAAGATGATGTTGGCCGGCAATACCCTGGCCGGCGACGACATCCAGAAACTGTACCAGCGCATCGTCGACGGCGATCTCGCCAGCGGCGAAGGCGCTTACGGCACCCACGACATCGCCGAAGCCTATTTGGACCGCATCACCTCCGATATCAAGCTGGAGCGCCCGCTCAACATCGTGGTGGACTGCGGCAACGGCGTGCCCGGCGCTTTCGCCCCGGTGCTGTTCCGCCGCCTGGGCTGCCGCGTGCGCGAACTATTTTGCGATGTGGACGGCAACTTCCCCAATCACCACCCGGATCCGGCCAAGCCGGAAAACCTGCAGGACGTGATCGACGCGCTGCAAAAGACCGACGCCGAAATCGGCCTGGCCTTCGACGGCGACGGCGACCGCCTGGGCGTGGTGACCAAGGACGGCACCATCATCTGGCCGGATCGTCAGCTGATGCTGTTCGCCGCCGATGTGCTGGAACGCAACCCCAAGGCCAAGATCATCTACGACGTGAAGTCCACCCGCCTGCTCAAGCCGTGGATCAAACAGAACGGCGGCGTGCCGGTGATGGCGCGCACCGGCCACAGCTTCATTAAGGCCAAGATCAAGGAAACCGGCGCCTTGCTAGCCGGCGAGATGAGCGGCCACGTCTTCTTCAAGGAACGCTGGTACGGCTTCGACGACGGCATGTACGCCGGCGCCCGACTGCTGGAAGTACTGTCCCGCGTGGAAAACCCGAGCGAGCTGCTCAACGCCTTGCCCAATGCGGTGTCCACGCCGGAACTGAACCTGAAGATGGCCAAGGAAGGCGAAAACCACGCCTTGATCGCCAAGCTGCAGGCTTCCGCCCGCTTCGACGACGCCGAGGAGATCAACACCCTGGACGGCCTGCGCGTTGAGTATAAGGACGGCTTCGGCCTCGCGCGCGCCTCCAACACCACGCCGGTGATCGTGCTGCGCTTCGAGGCCGACAACGACGCGGCGCTGGAGCGCATCAAGGGCGATTTCCGCCGCGTGCTGGGCACTGCCACCGACGCCAAGCTGCCGTTCTAACGCCGACAGTCCAACGTCTTGCCCGCGCTCCACGCGAGCGCGGATAAACACCGCCGGGGACATGGCCGCAGCCATGTCCCTGTTGTATTGAAAGGAAAATCATGTACGCCCAGGCTGCATCCAGCTTCCACACCACGCGTGACCTGCTGCGCTTCGCCGTGTCGCGCTTCAACGACGCCGGCCTGTTCTACGGCCACGGCACCCAGAACGCCTACGACGAAGCCGCCTACCTGATCCTGTCCGCACTGAAACTGCCGGTGGACCAGCTCGAGCCCTTCCTCGACGCCAAGCTGCTGCCCACCGAGGTCAAGGACGTGATCGACATGATCGAGCGCCGCGCCGAACAGCGCGTGCCGGTGGCCTATCTGACCCACGAAGCCTGGCAAGGCGATTTCAACTTCTACGTGGATGAGCGCGTGCTGGTGCCGCGCTCCTTCATCTACGAACTGCTGGGCGAGCCGCTGCAGCCGTGGATCGAACACCCGGAACTGGTCCAGCGCGCGCTGGACCTGTGCACCGGCTCCGGCTGCCTGGCCATCCAGCTGGCGCACCACTACCCGGACGCGGAAATCGACGCGGTGGACATTTCGCTGGACGCGCTGGAAGTGGCGGCCATCAATGTGCAGAACTACGGCCTGGACGAGCGCGTACAGCTGATTCACACCGATATGTTCGAGGGCATCGAAGACAAATACGACCTGATCATCTCCAACCCGCCCTACGTCGACGCCGAATCGGTGGACGCGCTGCCCCCGGAATACCTGCATGAACCGGAACTGGCCTTGGGCTCCGGCGAAGACGGCCTGGACGCCACCCGCGAAATCCTGCGCCGCGCGCCGGACTTCCTGAACGACAAAGGCGTGCTGCTGGTGGAGATCGGCCACAACCGCGACATGCTGGAAGAGTGCTTCCCCACCCTGCCCTTCATGTGGATGGAAACCGAGAGCGGCGACGGCTTCGTGTTCCTGATCACCCGCGAGGACTTGGTGGCCGGCCTGGCCGCCGACGCTCAGTAAGAACTAGTTCAACGTCCGCTGTGCTTCAGCGGGATTGTTGGACAAGGGCGAGGAAAACGCCAAGCTTCGGCAAACGAGAAAACCGGCGACACCCTTGCGGATGTCGCCGGTTTTTTGCGACCGCTAGCCTTTGGACTGAGCCGCGCCCGGATGCAGTTCGCGCCAGATCTGCTCCGCTCGCTCCGTCGCCGCCGCTTTCTGCCCGGCGTTCAACTGCCGATAGTCCTTGGTGGTCAGGAACCAGTCTGCGCTCAACGCGTCTCCGGCCCGCCGCGCCACCAGGTTCCAGGCCGCGGCCTCCAAGGGTTGCCGCTCCAGCAAATAGCTCTCGGAGATCATCGCCGCCGCATGGCGGTTGCCCAGCCGGTATGCCTGCTGCAAGGCGGCGCGCGCCTCCTCGCGGTAACGCATCTCAGGCTCAAAGCCCGGCCGCTGCGGCTTGCCGTCCAGCTCGAACAGATAGCGTTCTGCCAAGTGAGTCAAGGCCTGGACATTGCCGGCTGCCGCCAACTTCCGCAGCTCGGCCAGCGGCATCCGGTAGAAGCGCTCGTCGATGACGTAGCCCAGTTGGCGCAAGGCCTGCTTGCGCTGGCGTTCTGCCTTGCTCTCCGGCAAGGGCTCCGCCGGAGCGGCGGCCGGAGCCGGCCCGTCGCCCACCGCGAAGCTCAGCCCCTGGTAAGCCCGCGCCGGCGCCTCCCCCTTGGCCGGCTGCGCCGCGGTCCCGGCGACCAAGGTCGCCGGGGCCGGAACGCTCAGGCCCAGCCGCGCGCGAACCGGCTCAGGCAGGCTGACCCAGGCCAGGCCCAACAGCGCCAGCCCGCCGGCCATCCCCCACGCTCGCTTGCCCATCGTCGATCAGATCGAGTTCAGGCAAGCGTTGAGCCCGTTGGCGTGGCCGTAGCGCGAATAGTAATCGCGCTGAGACGGCGTGCCGTGCTCGCCGTAATCGGCGGCGTTGCGCGCCGAAGCCACCGCGTTCTCGATAAAGCTCGGATAGCGCAAGTTGGTTTCAGCGTACTTGGCGAAAGTCCCTCCCACGCAATCGGCCTGCAACTCCTGCATCGGGGCCTGGCGGTAGATATTGTGGGTGAACTGGATGGAATGGCCCCATTCATGCGCCAGGATGAACTTGGCCACATAGTTGCCGTAGCTGTTTTCCTGTTGCTGCAGGAAGCCGGTGCCCACGCTGATGGTGTAAGGCCCGCACGCCATCGCGCTCAGCTGAGGCTCGCGGCAAGCGTACTGGTTGACGTAGACCGTCGGCCGCGCGTAGCCGCCGAGAAAACCGCGAATCTCGTTGGCGCTGGACTGGATGTAACTGTTGTTCACCGGAGCGGCCACAGCCGGGACGGATGCGCCGGCCAATACAGAAACCCCAATCAAACTGGCTTGAATCAGACTTCTCATGACTAACTCTCCTTATGTTGTTCACAACGGAGATTTAGTTATGGTAAATGATTTGGTATTTACAAAATTATTTTGCAATTCCAAATGCATAAATACGCAGTGAAAAATTACCTTGTCACGACAACCCGCATATGAAAAAGTGACGGGTTGCTTAAAAGCAAACCGTCACTTTCAAAAAACAAAGCGCCAACTACTGTCCCAGCCGCTCAGGCCATCCCTTCGAAACCGTAATTGCGCAACAGCATGAAGGCGGTGAACAGCATCACCAGGCCAATTACGCAATCCAGCACCCGCCAGCTTTGCGGCCGCTGGAACAAGGGGGCCAGCTTGCCGGCGAAGCAGGCGATTCCGCCGAACCACAGCACCGAGGCGCTGAGGCTGCCCAACAGAAAGGACGGCGCGGCGCTCTCGCCGTAAATGGCGGACACGCCGCCGATCAGCACCACCGTGTCCAGCCAGGTATAGGGATTGAGCAAGGTTACCGCCAGCACCGTGCGAATAGCGCGCTTGCGATCTTTCTCCACGCCGCCCGCCAGCGACATCGCTCCGGGCGTCAAGGCGGAACGGAAAGCCTTGTAGCCTAGCCACAGGATGAAGCCCGCGCCCAGCCAGGTAACCGTGACAATGAAGCCGGGAATCGCATTGAGCAGTTTGCCCACGCCCATCACCCCGCAGGCGATCAGAAACACGTCGGCGACGATGCAGATCGTAACAATGGGCAGGATGTGACAGCGGCCTATGCCCTGCCGCAACACGAAGGCATTCTGCGGCCCAATGCCGACGATCTGCCCGATGGATAACCCAAGGGCAGACAGATAAACGCTGAAGTTGAACAAGAACCGCTCCCGGAAAGTTTCAACACAGACTAAGTGAGCGGCAATGCAAAGTAAAACTAATAAAAATTATTATATATAAGCAGAGTTAATACTTACTCGCCGCTCCCAATCCGCTATCCACTCCGGCAACTGCTTGGGGTCTACTGGCGGAGAAATCTCGTAACCCTGCCCGTCCAGGCAGCCTATTTCCAGCAGACGGTCCCAGATCGCCCGGCTTTCCACCCCCTCCACCACCAGCTTGCGGCCGGTGTAGTGGGCAAAGGACACCATGCTGCGGATGATGGCTTCGTTGCCCGGCGTATCCAGCAGCAGCCGGACAAAGCGCTGGTCTATCTTGATGGTGTCAAAGGGCAGCTGCTGCAAATGCACCAGCGAGGACGCGCCGGTACCGAAGTCGTCCAAGGCGATGGACAGGCCCAGATCGCGGCAATGCTCCAGCTTGGCGGTAATCTGTTCCGCCTCCTGCTGGGTCACGCTCTCCAACACCTCCAGCTCCAGATAGCCGGCCGGCAGCGGGTAGGCCTGCAACAAAGCCTGGATGCCCGGCACAAAGCCCTCGTGCTTCAAAGTAATGGCGGAAAGGTTGACGCTGACCGGAATATGACGGCCGTCCGCCAGCCATTCGCCTGACTGGCGCAGCGCCTCGCGCAGCACCCACCAGTCCAGCTCCCGCATCAAGTCAGTGCTCTCTATCGCGGGAAAGAAGGCCCCCGGCATTTCCAAGCGGCCGTCCCGGCGCCAGCGCACCAGCGCCTCCACGCCTTCGATGCGGTTGTTGCGCAGATTGATCTTGGGCTGATAGAACAGCGCCAGCTCATCGCGGGCGACGGCCTGCGCGAAAGCGTTGCGCACCGCGTGCATGTGCTGGATCTCTTCGTCCATGGTCACATGGTAATAACGGCAATGACCGCCGCCGGCCTCCTTGGCCCGGCTCAACGCCAGCTCGCCGCGACGCAGCAGCGCGGAGGCGTCGCTGCGGCCGCTCACCGGCTCCACCACGATACCCATGCTGCAACGGGTGTGAATCACCACGCCCATGCAGTCCACCGGCTGCTGCAGACTACCCATCAGGCTGTCCACCAGTTGGTCCAGCCGCTCGTGGCGGTCGCTGCAGGCGACGAAGCGCGAGGCGCCCACCCGGCCGACGTAGCCGTAGGGATAGATGCAGCGCCGCAACCTATTGGCCACCTCGCACAGCACCGCGTCGCCGCCCTCGTGGCCCAGGCGGGCGTTGATTTCGTGAAAGCCTTCGATGGACAGCACCAGCACCGCCAATTGCGCGTTGGCGCGGCGGATCTGCAATTGCTTGTTGATGTGCTCTTTCATCAGGTGACGATTGGGCAGGCCGGTCAACGGATCGTGAAAGGACAGGAAGGCCAGTTCGGATTCGGCGCGATGGCTGCGCTCCAGCGCGTCCTGGCGTTCCAGCGCGCGGCTGATCTCCCGCGCCATGGTGTCCACCAAGGCCACCTTGGTGTCGTCGAAAAAACCCGGCAAACCGGAATACAGCGACAAGGTACCGATCACCTGCTCGCGCAAGGTCAGCGGCGCCACCAACGCGCTGCGCACATTCCGGGCGTTGAGCACCCGCATCCACGGCTGCATCGACGGGTCCTCGCCGCAATCGTTGACCACCTGCACCGTCAGGCCACGGATGGCCCGACCGCTGGGCCCGCGGCCATGCAGGCTTTCGGACTGCGCGGAGACTTGCAGCCAGGGGATGAAGGCTTCGGCGTGAGCGCCAGCCATTGCGGCGGGACGCACGCTTTGGGATTCGGCGTCCAGCAGGCCAACCCAGGCGTGGGAAAAATCGCCCTCGCGCACGCAGACGTCGCAAATCGCCTGGAACAATTCTCGGCGTTCGGAACAGCGCACCAGCGCCATGCTGACGCCGCTGAGCGTGGCGTACAGTCCGGACATGGTCTGCAAATGACGGTGCTTGCTGTCCACCGCCTCCTGCAAGGACTGCTGGTGGCCGTGCAGCTGCAGCATCTGGTCCAGCAAAATGCGCTTGCGCAGTAGCCGCGACAGTGCGGCGAGATCGTCCAGACCCAGCCCGGCCTCGGCCAGCCGCGCCAGGAAATGCGCCTGACAGCGCTCGTAAGCGCCCACCACCCACATCAGACCCACGCCCAACTGGCGCATCAAGCGTCCCTGCTCCACCACGCGCCAGGCGGCGCGGCCATTCACCGGACGAGTCAGCATCCGCTCGCAATACTGCAACAAGGCGTCCACTAGGGAATCGATGCCGCCCGGCAGGCGCTCGCTCAGCAGCGCCAGCGTGTCCGGGCATTTCAACGCATACCAGTAAAACTCCTTGCCCAGGGCCTCCTTGCGCGACAACAACAGCGGAGCATGGACGGTGAGCTTCGCCATATGATCCGCCCGAACCCCGATAAAACGGCACATGCCATCCAATAGTGCCTTATTATCTGCTTGCATCTTCAACATGCCTGTCATTGGCCATGAGCCGCCGGCGCCAGCCGATCAGAACCGTCGCCGCCAGCCGCTCTAATTATTTTTATGCCGCCACCGCGTGCAGGCAAACCATTGCACCGTCCGTGTTCGGACGAAGCAGCACAACATGCCATAGGTGGCGGCGATAAAGCAAGAAACACCGTGGAATTATCACGGCGAGGACGTCAATACATGCTTGATCCTAAACAACTGGAAACCTTATCGGCCGTAGCCGAAACCGGGGGCTTCGACAAGGCGGCCAAAAAGCTGTTCCTGACCCAGTCCGCCATTTCCCAACGCATCCGCCAGTTGGAAGAACAGCTTGGCCAGCCGGTGCTGACCCGAACCATTCCGGCCGAGCCCACCGAGGCCGGCCGCCAACTGCTGCAATACTTCCGCCAGATCAGCCTGATGGAAAACCAATTGATGAACACTCTGTTGCCCAGCGGTCCACGACAGGAGTTCACCACTCTCGCCATCGCCGTCAACGCGGACAGCCTGGCCACCTGGTTTTTACCGGCGGTGCGGCAGGTGCTGGACAGCCAGCCGGTGCTGCTGGACATCATGGTGGACGATCAGGATTACACCCACGAATTGATGCGCGCCGGTCATGTGGTCGGCTGCGTCAGCACCCGGCCGCAGCCTATCCAGGGCGGCGACAGTTTGTTCCTCGGCCATATGCGCTATCTGTGCGTCGCCACCCGCGATTTCGCCCGCCGCTATTTTCCGGACGGCGTAACCGAGTCCACGCTGGCCGCCGCGCCCACCATTCTGTACAGCCGCAAGGACGATGTGCACCGAGAGTTTCTCTTGCACACCGTGTCCTATCACGGCGGCTTTCCCTATCTGACCGTGCCCACGCCGCAGGGCTTCGTCGAGATCACCCGCCAGGGCCTGGCTTACAGCCTGCTGCCCGAACTGATGCTGGACGACGACATCGCCTCCGGCCGGCTCATCGATCTGTTTCCGCAACAGCATCTGGACATTCCCTTGTACTGGCACCACTGGAGGGTGGAGTCGGAATTATCTCAGGCACTGGCCGACGCGATGGCGCGGCATTGCCGGGAGCACCTGCGCCAATGATCAATCGGTGCCGCCTGCGCCGGGCCGGATATTGACAGCCCGGCCGCGCACGGCGCAACATGCCACGCCAACAGCAATGGAGGCAATATGACCGGCAACGCACCCAACAACGAGCAATGGGCCGAGTTGGAAATGGCCGCCCGCCTGGCCGCTCGCCAGGCTTATGTCCCTTACAGCAAGTTCGCCGTCGGCGCCGCCATTCTGGACGGCGCCGGCAAGATCCATATCGGCTGCAACGTGGAGAACGCCTCTTATGGCCTGACCAATTGCGCCGAACGCACCGCGATCTATGCCGCGCGCGCCAACCACGGCATCCAGGACGTGCTGGCTGTCTGCATCTATACGCCTACCGCCACGCCCACGCCGCCCTGCGGCTCCTGCCGTCAGGTGTTGAACGAGTTTGGCCCGGCCATGCGCGTGCGCGCCATCTGCGACGGCGAAGATCTGATAGACACCACGCTGGAAGTGCTGCTGCCGGGCGCCTTCGGACCCAAGAACCTCAAAGACGCAAGCTAAAGCCCGCTCACGGCGCGCGCGGCGCCGGCCTCACCAGGTAGCCGCGCTGCCCCAGCAGCTTGACCAGTCCCTGCGATCCGGCCAGATGCAAGGCCCCCACCGCCACCAACAGCCGCCGCGAAGACGTCAGTTCATCGATGCGACGCGCCATCGTCAGGTTGCGGCGATCCAGCATCTCGCGCTGGGTCCAGGCGCTGAGCCGCGGGTAGCCCGGCAACGCCACCATGGCCTGCAAGGCCTCCAGATCTCCGCGCTCCCAGGCGGCAATCAGCTCGCGATAATAGCGCTCCGCCTCCGGCTTGTCCTCCCAGTCCGCGGTCTGGCGCACCCATTCGCGCAAGGCCGGCGCCGGCATCTCGAACAACATGCGCCCCTGCTCGTCCGTCGTCTCCAGCGCCAACACCGGGCGCCGCTCCCGCCGCGCCATTTGCCGCAACATCGCCTCGCTGCCCTCCTGCGTCAGCTGCCCCAGCCGCTGATAATCGTTCAGCGCCAGCTGCATCAGCCACATGGCCGGAGCCAGGCTCTGCGCCTGCGCGCGCTCAACGTCGATCCGCCGCAACTGCGCCAGCAACAATCGCCTGCTGTCCGTGTCCAGCTGTCTCCACTGCTTGGCCGCGCCTCGCCGCGCCAACGCCAGCACCTCGGCCGGCGCGTCCGGGGCGTCTACATCCAGTTCCAACACCAAGGCCTCGCTCTGCGCCATCGCCTGCTTCAAGCCCCAGTCCGGCGCGTCGGAGCCGGGACGGCCCACATGCATGGTGCCGTACAGATAATGGGTGCGGCCTTGCTTGCTGAAGGTAAACAAGGGGCCGTAGGCCGGCTCCGCCGCGGCCAAGGCCGCCGGCAGAAGCCAGCACAGCGCCAGCCAGAGGCCCCAAAGGCAATGCCATCGTTTCATGTCTGCGATCCAAATCAAAACCGGTCAAGGATACCAGCTTGGCGCCTTCCCGCCGGCGCGCTTTCAAGCCCTTGCCGCGCCAAAACCCGGCCACTTGCAAGCGGCGCTTCAAATAAGTAATTGCCCCAAGGCAAAAACTGTTCTTTAGGACAGTTCGAAAGCTTTGCGGTTTGCTAATCCGAATACACCGCCTCACCGCCAGCCTTAGCCACTCCCGCCTCGGCCGCGCCGGAACGGCGTTCGCATCGAGGAGAACGACATGGCTCGCGTCCGCAAAGACATCTTGAAAATGAGCAATCCCTGGGACCCCACCGTGCTGTGGTACGCGCGGGCGGTGCGGGAAATGCAGAAACGCCCGATCAAGGACCCCACCAGCTGGCGCTATCTGGCCGCCATTCACGGCTTTGATTCCCAGCTGTGGCAACAACACGGCTATCTGCAAGCCGGCGAGGCCCTGCCAAGCACCTCCGACCAAAACACCTACTGGCGGCAATGCCAGCACCAAAGCTGGTATTTCATGCCCTGGCACCGCGGCTATCTGGCGGCCTTCGAAGCCATTGTGCTGGCGGAGATCGTCAAGCTGGGCGGCCCCGCCGACTGGGCCTTGCCCTATTGGAACTACAGCGACAGCGCCAAGGCGCGCGACCTGCCCACCTGTTTCCAGTCCAAGACCTTGCCGGACGGCAGCGCCAATCCGCTGTGGCTGGCGCAACGCTACGGCTGGAACAACCAACCCAATCACATCACGCTGCGCCCGGAAACCGTACAGCTCACCGCCCTGAAAGACGCGCAGTTCGTCGGCACCGCCAGCGGCATCCCGCCGGGCTACGGCGGGCCGCAAACGCCGTTCTGGCACGGCGGCGGCAATAGCGGCGGGCTGGAAAACCTGCCGCACAACCCGGTGCACACCAATATCGGCGGCCGCAACGGTTTGATGTCGGACCCGGACTTGGCCGGCCTGGACCCGGTGTTCTGGATTCACCATTCCAATATCGACCGGCTGTGGCAGGTGTGGCTCAATCGCAATCCCGGCCACAAGAACCCCAGCAACGACAATTGGCTGGAAGGCCCGGTCAACCGCAAGTTCGCGATGCCGCGCCCCAACGGCAGCGGCTACACCTTTGTCGCCAAGGACATGCTCAACACCCAGGCGCCGAACCTGAACTACGTCTACCAGGACGTATCGGACCCTCTCGGCGGCGCCAGCCGCGCGGCTCAGCGCATGCAGACGCTGGCGGCCATCCATCCCGACACCGCGGCGGCAAGCACCATGGCGACCAATCCGAAAACCGAACTGCTGGGCGCCAACGCGGCGGCGATCAAACTGGGCAACAGCACCGTCCACGCGCAGATGCAGCTGGACGACGACGCCAAGAACAAGGTGCTGAGCAGCTTCCAGGCCAGCCAGGCCGCCGCCCGCCAGTTCAAGGCACAGCCAGGCGCGGCGCCGCAAGAGCCGGACCGCGTCTTTCTCAGCCTGGAGAACATCCGCTGCAAAGTGGACGGCGGCACGTTCAACGTCTACGTCGGCCTGCCCCAGGGCGCCGACCCGGCGCAGCACCCGCAGAACCTGGCCGGCACCATCGCGCTGTTCGGCGCGCGCAAGGCCTCGCTGGCCGAGCACGGCGGCAACGGCGTCAGCCAGACGCTGGAGATCACCGACATCGTGGACCGCATGTGTCAAAGCCAGACGCTGGACGCGGCGCCGATGGGGGTGCAACTAGTGCCGGTGTCCGAGATCGAGGACGACGACGAGGTGACGATAGGCCGCATCAGCGTCTACCGCCACGGCCAGTAAGCGTCCATGCCGGTCAAGATCCTGATCGCCGCGCTGCGGGACACGCCCTGGCCGCTGTGCTGCGCCAGCCTCTTGGGCTGGCTCGGCCTGATCGCCCTGGAGCGGCGACTGACCGCGCCGGGTTATTGTGGCGCCTGGGTTCTGGAGCGTCCCGGCGGCGGCTGGGACGCGCTGACCGGCGCGCTGTGGCTGAACCCGCCGGCGCAATGGCTGCCGTCCTGGCTGTTGATGCTGCTGGCGATGATGGCGCCGCTGCTGGCCGACCCGCTGCGGCAACTGTGGCTGCGCAGCCTGGCGCGCAAGCGCGCGCTGGCGCTGGCCATGTTCTGCTGCGGCTATCTACTGCCCTGGCTCCTCGCCGGCCCGCTGCTCCACCTGCTCGGCTTGGCGCTGTTGACCTTCAGCGCCGCGCCGTGGCAGGCCTTCGTCGTTGCCTGCGGCGTAGCGGGTCTCTGGCAGGCGGCGCCGCAGCGGCTGCGCTGCCTGCAAGCCTGCCACCGCCAGCCCAGGCTGTCGCCGTTCGGCTGGCCGGCCGCGCTGTCGGCGCTGCGCGCCGGCCTCGCCGCCGGCGTCTGGTGCGCGGGCGCCTGCTGGGCCTGGATGTTGCCGCCTTTGCTCGCGGGGCCAGGACATCTGCCCTTGATGGCGGCGATTGGCCTATGGCTGCTGCTGGAACGCCGCCGGCCGGAGGGCGCGCCGCCCTTATTGCCCATTCCCAAAGCTTTGCGCTCAGACGGGCGCGAGCGCCCGGCCGGCGGCGTGAAAGGCCATGCGGCGGAAAACCCCTAGCGCCAAAGACAACGGCCCGCGATTGCGGGCCGTTTCAGCGCGTCCTCAGCCAAGCGACGGATTCAAGACATTGCGGCAATGATCCCTAAACGCCTTCCTTAACGGCGCTCCGCCGCGATGGCCTGCGCCACCGCCTCCGCCACCTTGATGCCGTCCACCCCGGCGGACAGAATCCCTCCGGCGTAGCCCGCGCCCTCGCCGGCCGGGTATAGGCCGCGCACGTTCAAGCTCTGGCAGTCCTCTCCGCGAGTGATGCGCAGCGGCGAGCTGGTACGGGTTTCCACCCCGGTCAGCACCGCGTCGTGCATATCGTAGCCGCGGATCTTCTTGCCGAATTCCGGCAGCGCTTCGCGCATCGCCTCGATGCAATAATCCGGCAAGGCCGCGGCCAGATCGGTCCAATGCACGCCGGGCTGATAGGAGGGCGACACCGAGCCCACCTGAGTGGACGGTCTGCCGGCCAGGAAGTCGCCCACCAGTTGCGCCGGGGCTTCGTAAGTGCCGCCGCCCAGCACGTAGGCGCGGCTTTCCAGCTCGCGCTGGAAGGCGATGCCGGCCAGCGGATCGCCCGGATAATCGTCCGGACCGATGCTGACCACCAGGCCGGAATTGGCGTTGCGCTCGGCGCGCGAGTATTGGCTCATGCCGTTGGTCACCACGCGGCCCTCTTCCGAGGTGGCGGCCACCACCTGGCCGCCCGGGCACATGCAGAAGCTGTACACCGCCCGGCCGTTGCCGGCGTGGTGCACCAGCTTGTAATCCGCCGCGCCCAATAGCGGGTGGCCGGCGTATTTGCCCCAGCGCGCCTTGTCGATCAGCGTCTGCGGGTGTTCGATGCGGAAGCCCACCGAGAACGGCTTGGCTTCCATATACACGCCGTGGCCGTGCAGCATCTCGAAACTGTCGCGCGCGCTGTGGCCCAGGGCCAGCACGATGTGATCGGCGCGGATCTGCTCGCCGCTGGCCAAGGTCAGGCCGCGCGCCACTTTGCGCCCGTCCGGACCGTCTTCCAGATGAATGTCGGCGACGCGCTGCTGAAAGCGGATTTCACCGCCCAGTTCCTCGATCTCGGCTCGCATTTTTTCCACCATGCTCACCAGGCGGAAGGTGCCGATATGCGGCTTGGCCACGTAGAGGATTTCCTCCGGCGCGCCGGCTTTGACGAACTCGGTCAACACCTTGCGGCCCAGATGACGCGGGTCCTTGATCTGGCTGTACAACTTGCCGTCGGAGAAGGTGCCGGCGCCGCCTTCGCCAAACTGCACATTGGACTCGGGGTTCAAGACCTTGTTGCGCCACAGGCCCCAGGTGTCCTTGGTGCGCTCGCGCACCTTCTTGCCGCGCTCCAGCACGATGGGCTTGAAGCCCATCTGCGCCAGCAGCAGCGCGGCGAAGATGCCACAGGGGCCGAAACCCACCACCACCGGGCGGCGCTCCAGGTTTTCCGGCGCCTGCCCCACATAGTGATATTGGGTGTCCGGCGTCGGCATCACGTGCTTGTCGGCCTTGAAGCGGGCCAGCAGACGGGCCTCGTTGGCCACGTCGATGTCGACGATGTAGGCCAGGTTCATCATGCCCTTGCGCGCGTCGTAGCTGCGCTTGAAGACGACGACCTGGCGGATGTCCTGCTCCGGCACGCCCAGATAAGCCGCGATCGCGGCGTTCAGTTCTTCCGGGGCGTGTTCCAGCGGCAGTTTCAATTCGGTAATGCGCAACATCTTGAATTCCAGTACGGGTTGGTGTCTATTCAACGAGGCGGTATTGTAGCGGCAAACCGCTCTTAACCCTATCGCCAAGACGCAAACTTCCCGTAAGAATCTGTTCGCCGGCCTGCCGCGCGCCGTCTACCGCGCTACACCTGGAATCCGGCCACCGTCTGCCGCAGGCCGCCGGTCACCTCGTCCATGCTCTGAATGCCGCTGGACGCCTGGATGGCGGCGGCGGCGTTGCCGGCGGCCACCTGGGCGATCTGCTCCACGTGGCGGGCGATGTCCTGACTGGCCACGCCTTGCTCCTGCAGCGCATGGGAGATATCGCGCACCACTTGCACCACCTGGCCGGCGCTGCCGCGGATTTGCTGAATCATCTCCCCGCCCTGCTCGGCCAGCGCCAGCCCGGCGCGCACCCGCTCCACGGTCTGGCTCATATTGGCGCGCGACTGATCGGAGCTGAGCTGGATCTCGTCTATCATGCCGGCGATCTCCTCGGTGGCCTGAGCGGTGCGTTCGGACAGTTTGCGCACCTCGTCCGCCACCACCGCGAAACCGCGGCCGGTTTCGCCGGCGCGCGCCGCCTCGATGGCCGCGTTCAGGGCCAGGAGATTGGTCTGATCGGCAATGTCCTTGATCACCTGCATGATGCTGGAGATGGTGGCGGTCTTGTCCGCCAGCGCCGAGATCGCCCCGGCGGTGAGGTCCACCGTCTCGCTGATGCCCTTCATCTCCGCCACGGCCTTGGCGATCACTTCGCCGCCCTCGTCCGACAAGCTGCCGGACTGCTGCGATACCTGGCGCGCGTCCTGCGCGTATTGCGAGATGTGGTTGATGCTCACCGTCAGTTCTTCGATCGACGCCGCCATCGAGGTGGCGCTTTCGCTTTGCTGCTGGGAATTGTCCGCCACCGCCTGCGCGCCGGACACCACCTCCCCGCTCAGCCGCCCCAGTTCACCGGCGCTGGCCACGATGTCGGCCACCATCTGCCGTAAAGCCTGCTGCATATGGGCGATATTGGCCATCAGACTGTCCTCGTCGCCCGCCCGAACCGGCACCGGCACATCCAGTCGTCCGCCGGCGATTTCTCGCACCACGGCCGCGGTCTGCGCGGGCTCCGCGCCCAGCTGCCGCGTCACGCTGCGGAACAGCCACCAGCCCAAACCACCGCACACCGCGGCAATCAGCAGCACCTGGAGCGCCACGCCCAGCAATTGCGCGCGCAAGGCCGCCCAGACGTCGTCCATATACAGGCCGGTGCCCACCACCCAGCCCCAACGCGGGCTGGACTGCAAATAGGCCAGCTTGGGTTGCGGCTCCGCCGAGCCGGGCTTGTCCCAGATGAACTCCGCGAAGCCCTTGCCCTGCCCCTGGCGCAGGGTCTGATCGAACTTGTCCCCCAGGCTGCTGCCGCTGGAATCCTTGACCGCGTGCATATCCTTGCCCACCAGCTTGGGATTGACCCCGTGCGCCAGCCAGACCAGCCCCTTGTCCAAGGTGAAGAAATACTCCTTGCCAGCAAAGCGCAGCCGGGTCAGCGCCAGCAAAGCCTGGCGCTGCGCCTCCGTCTCCGGCAAAGCGCCGGCCGCCGCCTGCTCCTCGTAATTGGCCACCAGGCTCAAGGCATTTTCCACCTGCCCGCGAATCAAATCCTGCCGGTCGGCCATCATTTGCTGGTGCATGCTGCGCAGCACCAGGCCGCCCAGCAGACAAGTCAACGCAATCACGCTAAAAATCAATAACAACAAACGCTGCTTCAAGGAAAGGCCCGCTCGCATGGTGTCTCCAAAAATCGCCGACGATGCGGCAAACCGGGCGCAAGCTCGCGGTGCGACCCGGTTTATCCGCCATATTTATTAAGCAAACCCAAATAATACACTCGTCATTACCCTGTCACCCATATTTAATGACATGTGCTTGATTTGCATCAGTCGCAAACGGCATGAACAAGAACCTGAGTTTGACGGGCTTGCAGCGCTTCATCAAATTTTGTTTTACAAATGTAATATCAACAAATAAAATATACACAGATGTAAAAAATGGATGAACAGATGAAGCCGTTTCCCGCCACCCTCGCCCTTGTCGGCGCGCTCATGCTTAGCGCCTGCGCCCAAATGGACGCCGTCAAGCCTGAATCCCAGCTTAAAACGCCGCCGGCATTGAACGCGCCCTGGGCCGGCATGCCCGCCGCGGACTGGTGGCGACAATGGCGGGACCCTCAGCTTGAACAACTGATCCGCCGGGCCTTGCAAGACAACCCAGGCCTGCGCGGCGCCGAAGCGCGGTTGCGCCAGGCCCAGGCGCTAAGCGAGGTCAGCGCCGCGGCCGCCCAACCGCAAATCAACGCTCAATGGCAAAGCACTCGGCAGTTGCACGCTGAAAAAAATCTTGTGCCGCCGGCGGGTCACGGCAACTACGACTGGCAGACACGCGCCGCCGTCAACCTCAGTTACGATCTGGACGCGTGGGGACGCGAACGCCAAGCCTTGTCGGCGTCGCTGAGCGACGCGCAGATGGCCGCGGCCGACGCCCGATTGAGCGCGCTGAACCTGGAAACCGCCGTCATCCGCGCGTATCTGCAACTGGCCGAGCAATACCTGCAAAAAGACCTGGCCGCAGCCGCGCTGCAACAACAGCAGGCGCTGCTGGATCTCAGCCTGCGCCGCAAAGCCGCCGGGCTGACCGCACAACCGGAAGTGGAACAGCAACGCGGCAGGTTGCCGACAGCCCGCGCCCAGCTGGAACAGATCGACGAACGCATCGCCACCCTGAGCAACCAGCTAGCCGCGCTCAGCGGCCAAACGCCCGATACCCAAAACCGTCCGCTCCGCCCAACCCTGCGCCTGGTTCAGCCGCTGGACCCGCTCGCCGCGGTGCCGGCCCAATTGCTGGGCCGACGACCGGACCTGAGCGCGCAACGCTGGCGGGTAGAGGCCGAGGCCGCGCGCATCCAGGTCGCGCGCGCCGCCTTCTACCCCAACATCAACATCAGCGCCTTCGTCGGCTATCAGGCGATAGGTTTTGCCGATCTGCTGTCCCCGGCCGCGGCTTTGCGCGGCTTCGCGCCGGCGATCAGCCTGCCGATATTCGAAGGCGGCCGCCTCCGCGGCCAATTGCGCGCCCAAACCGCCGCCTACGACCAGGCGGTGGAAAGCTACAACGCCGTCTTGATCAACGCCTTGAGCGAAACCGCCAGCGCCATCGTCCACGCCCGTTCCGCGGACCAGCAGAGCCGGCAGGCCGATCAGGCGCTAGACGCCGTCAGCCGCGAGCGGACATTGGCCGAGCAGGCTTACCGCGCAGGACTCAGCGATCAAAGCGCGGTGCGACAACTGCGGCTGAGCGAACTATCCGCTCGACAAAAGCGCGTGCAGGCCCAAGCCCAGCGCCTGGACAGCTACGCCGCGCTGATGGCCGCGCTGGGCGGCGGTATTGAACCCCAAACCCCCATCGCCGACGGAGAAGCCCAATGAGTCACTTTGAAGAAACCCGCAAGCGCCTGCTACGCGTCAAGACCAGGATTCCGGAATTTCCGCTATCGCTGCTCACGCTGACGCGGCTGAACTATCACGTGCAAAAGCGCATCCAGGACCTGACCAACGCCGCCCTGCGCAAACACGGGCTGACCGAGAGCAGCTACTTGGTGCTGGCGGTGCTCTACGGCTCCGAACAAGAAACGATGACGCCAGGCTCGCTGGCGGAAACCTGCTCGCAAAAACCGGCCAATATGACCCGCATCTGCAACGACCTGGAAAAGCAGGGCCTAATCCGTCGCGGCGGCCTCAGCGACGACCGCCGCGCGGTCGCCGTCACCCTCAGCGAGGCCGGCCGCGATCGCATCCGCAAACTGCTGCCCGATGTATGGGGCAATCTGGGCAATACCTTCGACGGCTTCAGCGCCGAGGAGATGCAACAGCAGGAGCAATTCTATCTGCGCCAGCTCGGCAATCTCAACCGGGCGGTATCCAACGATGACCACGGCTAGCCTCTCCGCCCGGCGCCGTTTGCTTGGCCGAGCGCTACGCAGCGCCGGTCAAGACTGGCTGCGGCTGGAGGGCGAGCGCTGGATCTTCATCCTTAAAACGCTGCTGGCCGGCTTCGCCGCGTTGTGGTTGGCTTTCCGCCTGGGCTTCGACTCGCCGGGCACCGCGCTGATCACCGTGCTCATCGTCGGTTCGCCGCAAAGCGGCTTGGTGCTGGAAAAAGGCTTTTACCGATTGCTGGGCACGCTGGCCGGCTGCGCCGCGGCCTTGATCCTGGTCGGCATGTTGGCCTCGCAGCCAATCTTGCTGCTGGCGGCGCTGTCGCTATGGATAGGGCTGTGCGCCGGCTGCGCCACCTTGTACCGCAACTCGCGCTCCTACGGCTTCGTGCTGGCCGGCTACACCGCCTGCATCATCGCGCTGCCGGCCATAGGCCATCCGCTGACGGTGTTTGATCTGGCGGTGACCCGAGTCTCGGAAATCTCGTTGGGCCTGATCTGCAGCGCGGTGGTCTACGACATCGTGTTTCCCCGCTATCAGGCCGAACAGGTGGTCAGCAATGTGCGCGGCCGCTATCTGCGCTTCATTCTGCTGTGTCAGGACGCGCTGGCTCAGAAACTGCATGCTCGCGACCTGGAACAGGCCCAGCTCAAATTCGCCGCCGACATCGCCGCGCTGGAGGCCGGCCGCGCCACCGCTTTCTTCGAAGCCGGCAACGTGCGTTCGCGCAGCAACCAGCTGCACGCCTTCAACGCCACCTTCATGGCCGCGCTGACCACTTTTCACACTCTGCATCGGCAAATGGAGCGGCTGCGCCGCGACGCCGATTCGCCGCTGCCCGGCCTGCTGCTGCCCTTGTTCTCCGAGGTGGCCGCCGTGCTCAGCGGCCCCGACGGCCCAGCGCGCAACGCCGCGGAAGCCCAGGACACCGAGGCTCAGTTAGGACGCCTCCGCGCCGGCTGGCCGCGCCGCATCGACGCCGCGCGCGCGCAATTGCCGGGCGGCGAGCAAGCCGAACACTGGCGCATAGACTTCGACACCGCCACCGAGCTGCTGACCCGCTTCATTGAGGAAATGCACGCCTTCGTCGGGGTCTACCACGGTTTCGCCAGCAAGACGCCGCAGCAAATCAGCTCGCTGGCGGCCTATGTGCCGGGCACCCCGCTGCCGGTGGCCGTAGCCGGCGGCGTGCGCGCGGCGCTGACCCTGGGCACCCTGTCCATCGCCTGGTACTGGCTGGCCTGGCCCAGCGCGCTGGAAGCGGTGCTGCTGGCCACCGTGCTCTGCGGCCTGGCCGCCTCCTCGCCGCGGCCGGTGCTGATGGTCAAACAATTCCTGACCGGCTTCGCGCTGGGCACGCCGCTGGCCTATGTCAGCTTGTTCTGGCTGCTGAGCCAGGGCAACGGCTTTCCAATGCTGATGCTGGGCCTGCTGCCCTTTCTGGCGCTGGGCAGCTATCTGAAGTGCCTACCCAAGTACGCCGGCGTCGGCGCCGGCATGACTATCGTACTGGCCAATGCGGTCAACCCGCAAAACCAGATGAATTACGACATCGTCGCCTTTCTCAACAACGGCATCGCCCGCATTCTGGGATTGGCGCTGGCGGCGGCCTTTTTCCAACTGGTGCTGCCTGAACACACCATGGGTTCGCCGCGCCACATCGCCGCCGCCTTGTGGCGGGAGGCGCGCCGCGCCTGCGACGCCAAGCTGCCGCACTTGAAGCAACGCTATGAGAACCGCATCCGCGACCTGCTCAATCTGCTGAACACGCTGAGCCCCGCCCAGGCCGAACTCAAGCAGGCGATCACCGCGCAGGCCATCACCCTGTTGGAACTGGGGCTGGCGGTCATCAATCTGCGCACCCTGACCGCGGAATCGCCGTCGCCGCAGTTGCGCGCCGATCTGGAACATACCGTAGCGCGGCTGGCACGCTATTTCGCCTCCCCGTCGCCGGAACAGCTGCAACAGACCATCGCCACCATGCGGGCGGCCGGTCCGGTGCTGCGCGCCCATCTGGCGCTGGCGGAGCCCGAACGCGCCGCGAAGATTCAGCGCGCGCTGGCCGATCTGCACCTGATCCACACCTCATTGCTGGATGTGGCCGAAGCCGCGCAAGGAACTGACCATGACTCGTGAAATCGCCGTGTTCGGCATTCTGATTCCCACCCTGCTGCCCTTATTCCTGTTCAGCCTGCTATGCCAAGCTGGACTGGACTGGCTGCTAGGCCGAGCCGGCGTCTATCGCCGGGTATGGCACCCGGCCTTGTTCCGCCTCAGCCTGTTGATCTGCGTGTTCAGCGGCCTGGCGCTATTGCTCTATTGAACACGCCGCTCGCCCAGGCCTGGCCCGCAAGACTTTGAATCAGCGCTGAAACACTATTTCGGATAATCAAAATGCAAACCAACACCCTCATCCGCTACCTGACCACCTTGCTGCTGCTGGCGCTCGCCGTCTGGCTGGGCAAGGCGCTGTGGGACCACTACATGCACTCCCCATGGACCCGCGACGGCCGCGTACGCGCCGACGTGATCACGCTCTCCGCCGACGTGGCCGGCCTAGTGACCCAGGTGGCCGTCAAGGACAATCAACTGGTACATAAGGGCGACGTGCTCTTCGTCGTGGACCGCGCCCGCTACGCGGCAGCCTTGACCCAAGCCGAAGCCGCGCTGGACGGTCAACGCACCGAGAAAAACCGCCGCGGCAAAGAGGCCGCGCGCCGAGACAGCCTGGACAGCGCCGTGGTGTCCGCCGAAAACCGTGAAACCGCGAGCTTCGCCGCCGCCGCGGCCGGCTCCCAATACCAGGCGGCGCTGGCTGCGCGCGATCTGGCCCAGCTCAATCTGGAGCGCACCGTGGTTCGCGCCCCCGCGGACGGTTACGTGACCAACCTCAATGTCCACGTCGGGGACTTCGCCGCCGTCGGCGCGCCCAAACTGGCGCTGATAGACCGTAATTCTTATCGCGTGGAAGGCTATTTCGAGGAAACCAAGCTGCCCTTGCTCAAGCCCGGCGCCAAGGTGGAGATCACCCTGCTCAGCGGCGGCCCGACATTGCGCGGCCACGTCGCCAGCATCGCCCGCGGCATCACCGACCGCGACGCAGGCACCGGCCGCGAGCTTCTGGCCGACGTCAACCCCACCTTCAACTGGGTGCGGCTGGCGCAGCGGGTGCCGGTGCGCATCGAGCTGGACACGCTGCCGGCCGGACAGGTTCTGGTGGCAGGCACCACCTGCACCGTGGTAGTGCGTTGAGTCCGCCACGGCTATGAAAAAAGGGGCCGACGGCCCCTTTTCATTTCCACACTGAACAGGCTCTTACAGCCTGTTCAAAATCTCGCGAGCATGAGCGAGACAAGGCGAAAACGAGCGAAAAAGCGGAATGTACAAGTGGTACATGAGCATTTTGAGCTTGTACTCACCGTGCAACGCTTCATGAAGCGCAGCAGATCGTAAACAGGTTCTTACAGCATGCGCCAAACGCCCCACTGCACCGCCAGCGCGAACAAGGCCGCCAGCAAATCGTCCACCATCACACCGAAACCGCCGCCCACATGACGGTCCAGCCAGCGGATAGGCCAGGGCTTGAGAATGTCGAAAAAGCGGAACAAGACAAAGGCCAGCAACCAGGCCAAGGGCGTGGCCGGCGCGAAGGCCAGCACCAGCAGCATGGCGACGATTTCGTCCCAGACGATGCCGCCGTAATCGTGCACGCCCAGCGCCCGGCCGCTGTAGCCGCAGATCCAGATGCCGGCGATGAACAGCGGCAGGCACAGCGCCGCCAGCGCCAAACCTTGCACTCCCAGCGCGTGCAGAACAAAAAACAGGGGATAGGCGGCCACCGTGCCCCAAGTGCCCGGCGCCTTGCGCGCCAGACCGCTGCCGAAACCAAAAGCCAGGAAATGGGCGGGGTGGCTCAGGACGAAACGCCAGTTCGGTTGCAGCTTCAGGGTTTCCGTCTCATTTGAAATGGTCATAGCCGGTGCTTTCCAGTTGTATGATGTTGCCGTCTCCGCTCAGCAGGCTGACGCCCTGGCCGGCCGCGATGCGGCCGATGCGGCTCAGGCGACAGCCAGCCGTCTCGGCGCAGGCCTCGATCTGAGCCCGACGCGCGGCCGGCGCGGTAAATACCAGTTCGTAATCGTCGCCGCCCGCGGCCAGGCAATCCAGCCATTGCTCGCGCGCGGCCTCCGCCAGCGGGTGCGATGGCAAGGCGTCCGCCCACACTTCCACCGCCGCCTGAGAAGCGACGGCGATATGGCCGAGGTCCGACAGCAGGCCGTCGGACACGTCGGCGGCGGCATGCGCCAGCGGCAGCAGGGCCAGACCCAGGGCAATGCGCGGCTCCGGGTATTCCAGCTTGCGCCAGGCCGCCTCGCGCAAACCGTCCGGCAGCGGCGCGATCCTGCCCAGCCGGCTGCGCACCGCCATCGCTCCCAGACCCAGCTCGCCGCTGACCCAAACGTCGTCGCCCACGCGGGCGGCGGCGCGGCGCAGCGCCTGGCCTCTCGGCGTCTCCCCGCCCACAGTCACCGACAGCGTCAGCGGGCCGCGCGTGGTGTCGCCGCCGATCACATCGACTCCGTAACGCTCCGCCAAGGCGAAAAACCCTCGGGAGAAGCCGGCGGCCCAGGTCTCGTCCATCACCGGCAGGGCCAGCGACAACACCACCCAGCGCGGCGCGGCGCCCATCGCCGCCATATCGGACAAATTCACCGCCAGCGTTTTATGGCCCAGCGCCTCCGGCGCGACGTCGGCGAAGAAATGACGCCCCTCCACCAGCATGTCCACCGAAACATGCAGATCGCGATCTGGCGTCGGCCTCAGAATGGCGGCGTCGTCTCCAACGCCCAGGACCGCGCCGCCGGCCGGGCGCGTGAAATAGCGGCGGATCAATTCAAATTCATTCATCACGATCTTTCTGCTCGGCCGATGCAAAAACACCCGCGGTCGCGGGTGTGTTTCAATCTGACAGCGCCGGCGACAAGGCCTCAGTTTTGGCGACGCGCCTTTTGCGACGCCACTTCGTCGGCGCGCACTTCGGCGGCCAGCTTGTCCAACACGCCGTTGACGAATTTATGACCATCGGTGCCGCCGAAGGTCTTGGTGATTTCGATGGCTTCGTTGATGATCACCGGATACGGGGTTTCCGGATGCTGGGTCAGTTCCAGCGCGGCCATCAACAGCACGGCGCGTTCCACCGGGCTGACTTCGTCTTCGGCGCGTTCGTAATAGTGGCCGATCTGCTTGGACAGCGCGCCCACGTCTTTCAGCACGCCGTACAGGATTTCGCGGAACAGGGCTTCATCGGCCTTGGCGAAGTATTCATTCTCGCGCAGATGCTTTTCGATCAGGGAGGCCGGACGATCCGGGTTCAGCTCCCATTCGTAAATGCCTTGGATGGCAAATTCGCGGGCGCGGCGGCGAGCGGTTTTCATAGAGGTGTTCCTTGTAAAGAGCGGAGAGCCGGGTACGCCCGGCTCCGGTATCTTGGCGGGAGCCGATCAGCCGCGCTGGATGCGCTTGCGCAGATTCGCCATCTCAACCGCCACGGCAGCGGCCTCGCGGCCTTTGACTTCCATGCGCACTTCGGCCTGCTCGTCGGTTTCGGTAGTCAGAATCGCGTTGGCGATCGGGATGTCGAAGTCCAGGCCCACGCGGGTCACGCCCGCGCCGGATTCGTTCGACACCAGTTCGAAATGGTAGGTTTCGCCGCGGATCACCGCTCCCAACGCCACCAGCGCGTCGAAGCGGCCGCTCTTGGCCATGGTCTGCAATACCAGCGGCGCTTCCAGCGCGCCCGGCACCGTGGCCAGGGTCACGTCCTCGGCGGCCACGCCCAGCCGGGCCAGCTCGCCCAGGCAAGCGTCGCGCAAGC
Organism: Chromobacterium fluminis; assembly: GCF_011602385.1. Lineage (NCBI taxonomy): Bacteria > Pseudomonadati > Pseudomonadota > Betaproteobacteria > Neisseriales > Chromobacteriaceae > Chromobacterium > Chromobacterium fluminis. The sequence goes on from NZ_JAAOMA010000007.1 coordinate 129,414, forward strand.
CTTCGCAAACCGGGGTGTTGAAACGCGACATCACAACGCCGATTTTCAGGCCCTTGCCCGTCAGATCGGGTTCTATACGCTGGATAGCTTGAAGCATCTTGTTCCTCGCGGCGGAATCACTACGGAAAACCGGAGATTCTACCTCAATCCCCGGGCCTTAGCCATTACGCCGCCTCTCATTCCTCGTCCACGTGGAAGGCGTGCGGCTGGCAAAAGCCGGTCACTTCCAGATCGAAGCCGGTCATGGACGGCAAGCTGACCGGCGAGGTCATCAGCTTCATTTTGCCCACGCCCAGCGCCTTGAGCATTTGCGCGCCGATACCGAAGGTCTTGCTGTCCCAGCGCTGCTTCTGCTGCTCCAGGCCCAACGCGCGCTGCGCCAAGTCTTCGCCGGTTTCGTCGCGGTACAGCAGCACTACCACGCCGTGGCCGGCTTCTTCTATCCTTTCCAAGGCATTGGGCACCGTCCAGGAGTGCTGACTGCACAAGGGCGCCAACACGTCGATCACCGACAAGGGTTCGTGCACGCGCACCAGGGTTTCGCGCTGCGCCTCAATCTCCCCTTTGACCAAGGCCAAATGGGTGGCGCGGGTGGTGATGTCGCGGAACACATGCAAGTCGAAAGCGCCGAACGGGGTGTCCACCGGCCGTTGCCCCACCTTCTCCACCAGCGATTCCGTGCGGCTGCGGTACTGGATCAAATCGGCGATGGTGCCCACTTTCAAGCCGTGCTCGCGCGCGAACTCCACCAGTTCGGGCAAGCGCGCCATGGTGCCGTCGTCGTTCATGATTTCGCAGATCACGCCGGCCGGCTCCAAACCCGCCAACATCGACAGATCGCAGCCGGCCTCGGTGTGGCCGGCGCGTATCAGCACGCCGCCTTTTTGCGCTTTCAGCGGGAAGATATGACCCGGCTGCACCAAATCCGCCGGCTTGGCCAACCGCGCCACCGCGGCTTGCACGGTGCGGGCTCGGTCCGCGGCGGAAATGCCGGTGGTCACGCCTTCGGCGGCCTCGATGGACACGGTGAAGTTGGTGCTGTACGGAGTGCCGTTATTGCTGACCATCAGCGGCAGGTTCAACTGCTGGCAACGCTCCTCGGTCAAGGTCAGACAGATCAGACCGCGGCCGAACTTGGCCATGAAGTTGATCGCCTCCGGGGTGACGAACTCCGCCGCCATGACCAGATCGCCTTCGTTCTCGCGGTCCTCGGCGTCCACCAGCACCACCATCTTGCCGGCCTTGATGTCGGCGATAATGTCCTGAATCGGGGAAATAGTCATACCATCTTCCTTCGTAAGCACTTGTTTTTGGCGCGGGCCGCCGCCCGCCTGAATTCGTTTTCAGCCGGGCAACAGGTCCAGGCTGACATAATCTCCGTGGCGATGGACGTCGCCGTCGCGCAAGCGCAAAGGCTGCGCGAACAAAGGCCCGTCCATTGCCAGTGTGTGAAACTCGCCGGCCTCGGCGCAAGGATCCATGCCTTCCGCCAGCATCCGGTCCACCCACTGATGGCTCAGTTCCCGGCCCAACCACTCTTCGCCGGCCAGCCGGGTGTTCACCACCACGATGCGGGCGCGAAAGCCCGCATCGATGAATTCTCGCACCAAGGCGGCGCGCGCCTGCTGCCACAGCGGCAGCCACGCTTGCAAGCCGGCGGCGGCGCAAACCTTTTCCTCCCACTCCCGGTGGGCGTCCAGATCGATGTCGCCGAAGACCGCGGCCTCGCAACCGTCGGCGCGGGCCTCCTCCAGCCGGGAGATGAACTCGGCTTCATAGCCGTCCCAACTTGCGCGCCCCACCCGCAGGGGCAAACCCAGCGCCGCCGCCTGCAGCGCCAGCACCTCCGGGCGCAGACCGTGCGAGCGCGAACGCTCGCCGCGCTCGTCCGCCATCGTCAGCAAGGCCTGCGGATGGGCGCCGGCCCGCACCGCGCGCCACAGCGCCAGGCAGGAATCCTTGCCGCCGCTCCAGGAGGCCAGCACGCGCCGGCCAACCATGTTCACGCCGCGGCCCCTCGCTGGGCCAGCACCCGCTCCACCGTCTCCACGATGGCCTGAGTCTGCGGGTCCACTTCGATATTGATCAAGTCGCCCACTTTGCGCGACTTGATGATGGTGCGTTCCAGGGTTTCCGGGATCAGATGCACGCAGAAGCGGTTGTCCGTCACCTCGCCTACGGTCAGGCTGATGCCGTCAATACCGATATAGCCCTTGGCGAACACATATTTGATATGTTCCGCCGGCAATTCGAACCAGACGGTGCGGTTATTGGGCAGATCGATCACCCGAGCCACCTTGGCCAGACACAGAATATGGCCGGACATCGCATGGCCGCCGATTTCGTCGCCAAAGCGCGCGGCGCGCTCGATATTGACCAGATCGCCAGTTTGCAACAGACCGAGGTTGGTGACGCGCAGGGTTTCGCGCATTAGATCGAAAGAAACTTGATCGCCGTTGACGGCGGTAACAGTGAGGCAGCAGCCGTTGTGAGCCACCGAGGCGCCCAGCTCTAGGCCGGGCAGCAAGGCCGCCGGCAAACGCAGCGTATGGGTGCGAAAGTCTTGCTTCTCCGTGATGGCGATCACTTCCGCCACTCCTTGGACGATACCGGTAAACACGAAGATGCTCCTTTGCTAGGGATTTGGAGCGCCATTGTAACGCAAGGAGGGGCCCAGGGCCCCTCCTCAGCCTCAAATCAAACGCAAGCGGCGTCCGCTCAGAAACGCCAGGACACGCTGGTGCGTATCGCCCGACCCATGCCTTCCGCCCCCTCGGTCAGGTAAGGGATGTATTGAGTGTTGAACAGATTGTCCACCGCCAGTCGCGCCTCTAGGCCCTTGAACCGGCCCTTGGGCTGCCAACCCAGGTACAGGCCGAACAATGAATAGCCATGCTGCGCGGGATAAGCGTAAGGTGAATTGACCAATACCCGGTCCTGTTTGCGCACGAACTTGCCCTGCCCGCTCAAGGATAGGCCGATCTTGTTCCAGCGATAACCAAGATTGGCAACCGCCTTGCGCGGTGGGATATTGGTGATGGGCTCGTCCCTGCCCCACGGATCCATCAGGCTATGATTGCGTTCGCCCTTGGTCGACGACAAGGACAAGCTGCCGAACCAGCCGCCGGCCTGATAACGCCCTTCCAGCTCAAAACCCTGAATCACGTAACCGGGCATATTGCGATAGAAGCCGATTACTGGCGGCAGCGGTGCGCCCGGCGCGTCCCCCCGGTTGGGCCCCAGGCGCTGCGCGATATCGTTTTTGACGGTTTGGCGATACCAAGTCAGCGCTGCGGACAGATTATCCCCGGACGCCAGCACATTGCCGCGTTCGAATTCCAAACCCAACTTGACCGCGTTCAACGTTTCCGGCTGTAACTGGCGGCTAGTCGCCGTCGTGCTGCCCAAAGTCTGGGTATCGTATACCTCGTCCACCCCCGGCGCGCGCCAAGTGCGGGTATAGCCGGCGTCCAGCGTCCAGCCCGGATGGAAGTTCCAACGCGCGGCCAAACGCGGCGACCAACCGGAATACGCCAACCCGCTGTAATCGTGCCCCTTGGCCGGATCGTTATACGCGGAAGCCAGGTTTTCCCGCCCCTGTATCCACACATGGTCGTAGCGTAGAGAAGGCGTCAGCGTCAGACTGTCCAAGGGTTGCCATTGATGTACCCAATAGGCGGATCGAACGGTTTCCTCGCCCGGAGGCTGGTAGCGCGGATTCAGATAACCATAGTTGTAAGCCGGATCCTTACGCTTATCCGGGCGGTAGAACAGCGCGTCCAGCGTCTTGTGCGCCCAGCTCACGCCCATAGTGACTTCCTGACGCGCCCAGCCGGAACCGAAGCGGGCGGTGTTGCGCAGCTCAAGGCGCCGGTCGCGCTGATTTACCCAGCTCTCGTTTCCGAACAAGGATGAGAAGGCGTAGATGCTCGCCGTCGGCGGCCGGGTGTCGTGCTGATAACGCCGCGACTGCGCATAGCTAAGCTGCAAATCCAGCCATGGCGAATCGCTGACGAAGGTCCAGTCCGCGCTCACCGTCTCATTTTGCTGCTCGCGCCACACACTCTGGCGCAGCCAAGCGCCTTCCCAACCGTACTTCTTGATGTCGGCCGCATTTGGCGCCGGGATGTCCCCGCGCTTGGCCGCCCACGGCGTGCGCCGCTCCTCCTCCTGGCTCACCCATCCCAAGCGCAGCCGGTGGCCGGGCGCCGGACGCCAGGCCAGCTTTAGCATGCCACCCTCCAGATCATTGCCGGAAAACATCGTGCTGGAACCATCGCCCTTCTTGCCGTCCCCGGCGCGCGATCGGGTCACATAGGCCAGGATGTCCGCCTTGCTGCCAGGCCCGCCCGCATAGGCGGCCAGAGACTGGCCAAACTGGCGGCCGTTGTCCTGATACATCAGCTTGGCGAAACCGCCCACCGACTTGCCCGGCTGCAACAGCTCGGCCACGGTCTTGGTTTCCGCCTTGACCACAGCGCCGAACGCGCCGTTGCCGTAGAACGGAGAATGCCCGCCCTTGAAGACCTCTACCGAGCCCAGCAACTCCGGATCGATAAAGGACGTCCCCTGCTGGTACTTGTCAAAGCCCTGCGGCGCGCCGTCCAGGGACACCTGCACATGCTCGACCGACTCAAAACCCCAGACATTGATGGTCTGGCCGCCGGGGCGCTGCGAACCGCCGGCGTTGACGCCGGGCAGCGCGTCCAGCACTTCGGCCAGGGAACGCGCTTGCGGCCGCTCGATTTCCTCGCGGTCCAGTTTATTGCTGCCCACCCGCGCCTGCGGGCCGTCGGCGGTGACGTGGACAGTATCCAGGCGCGCCGGCCCCTCGGCAGCCCAGACGCCGGGCGCGGTCAGGCAGGCCAGGCTGAACACTAGCGCCTTGGGGCGGAAGCGCGGCAGATTGGAAGCAAAGAAAATAGAATCAGGGCAAGGCGGAGAAAAGCGAGAGCAAGGCATCACGGTTTTATTTTATTAATGATAATCATTCTCAATACTAACATAAAACTTCCACCTTAAGGCAAGTCCGGTAAAATAGCCGGCTTTATCGAATTCCAATACAAGCATCCCCATGTCCGCCGAACTCGCCCGCATCGCCGAAGAAGTGTCCCACCGCCGCACCTTCGCCATCATCTCCCACCCTGACGCCGGTAAGACCACGCTGACCGAAAAGCTGCTGCTATTCTCCGGCGCCATCCAGATGGCCGGCACCGTCAAGGGCAAGAAAGGCGGCAAGTTCGCCACCTCAGACTGGATGGAGATCGAGAAGCAGCGCGGCATCTCGGTGGCGTCCTCGGTGATGCAGTTCGAATACCGGGACCACACCGTCAACCTGCTGGACACCCCCGGCCACCAAGACTTCTCCGAAGATACTTACCGCGTGCTGACCGCGGTGGACAGCGCCTTGATGGTGATCGACGCCGCCAAGGGCGTGGAGGAGCAGACCATCAAGCTGCTGAACGTCTGCCGCCTGCGCAACACGCCCATCGTCACCTTCATGAACAAGTACGACCGCGAGGTGCGCGACAGCCTGGAGCTGCTGGACGAAGTGGAGAACGTGCTGAAGATCCGCTGCGCGCCCATCACCTGGCCCATCGGCATGGGCAAGGCCTTCCGCGGCGTTTACAGCCTGCTGAACGACGAGGTCATCCTGTTTGAACCAGGCGCGGAAAAGCTGATCACCGACGTGGAAGTGATCAAGGGCATAGACAACCCGCGTTTGGACCAGCTGTTCCCGCTGGAAATGGAACAACTGCGCATGGAGATCGAACTGGTCAAGGGTGCGTCCAACGAGTGGAATCTGGATGAATTCCTGGCCGGCGAACTGACCCCGGTGTTCTTCGGCTCCGCCATCAACAACTTCGGCGTGCGCGAAATCCTGGACGCGCTGATCAACTGGGCGCCGGCGCCGCAGCTGCGCGACGCCACCGTGCGCGAAGTCGCGCCCACCGAAGGCAAGTTCTCCGGCTTCGTGTTCAAGATCCAGGCCAATATGGACCCCAAGCACCGCGACCGCATCGCCTTCCTGCGCGTGTGCTCGGGCAAGTTCGAGCGCGGCATGAAGATGAAACACCTGCGCCTGAACCGCGACATCGCAGCCTCCAGCGTCGTGACCTTCATGTCCCACGACCGCGAGATCGTGGAAGAGGCGTTTGCCGGCGACATCATCGGCATTCCCAACCACGGCAACATCCAGATCGGCGACAGTTTCTCCGAAGGCGAAGAACTGACCTTTACCGGCATTCCCTTCTTTGCTCCGGAACTGTTCCGCAGCGTGCGCATCAAAAACCCTTTGAAGCTGAAACAGCTGCAAAAGGGCCTGCAGCAACTGGGCGAAGAAGGCGCGGTGCAAGTATTCAAGCCGCACAGCGGCGGCGACCTGATTCTGGGCGCGGTGGGCGTGCTGCAGTTTGAAGTGGTGGCCTCGCGCCTGGCGGCAGAATACGGCGTGGACGCGATGTTCGAATCCGCCAGTATCTGGTCCGCACGCTGGTTCAGCTGCGACGATCGCAAAAAGCTGGACGAATTCGTCAAAGCGCTGCAGATCAACATCGCTACCGACGCCGGTAGCAACCTCGCCTATCTGGCCCCCAACCGCGTCAACCTGCAACTGACTCAGGAACGCTGGCCGGACATCGTATTCCACGAAACCCGCGAACACGCGGTCAAACTCAACGACTGAAGCTGAAACCGACGCCCCCATGGAGCCCAAGGCCACCTTGTTCGACTTGATAGGCTATCTGCGCGATAACTACTCGCACGAAATAGCGCGTTCGCTGATCCTGATCGCCGCCCTGCTTATCATCCGCCTGGTGGTGGACCGGCTGCTGGCGGCCAACAACAGCATAGCGATCGAGTCGAAGCGGCGCTGGTCGGTGAACACTCGCAACATCCTGTTTGTCTCCGGCCTGGCCGGCATCGGCCTGATCTGGGCCAGCGAGCTGCAAACCATCGCGGTATCCATGCTGGCCTTCGCCGCCGCGCTGATCCTGGCCACCAAGGAACTGATCATGTGCCTGTCCGGCGGCCTGGTGCGCCAGACCTCCAACAGCTACAGCCTGGGCGACCATATCGAAGTGGGCCCGGTGCGCGGGCGAGTAGTGGACATCGGTCTGCTGTCCACCACAGTGATGGAGATCGGGCCCAATCACAGCTCACACCAGATGACCGGGCGGGCGCTGACCTTCCCCAACAGCCTGCTGCTGTCCACGCCGGTGATTCGCGAAAACTACATGGGCGACTATGTGATGCACATCGTCAACATCCCCATGGCCTACACCGTGCAGCCCATTCGCGCCGAGCGCCTGCTGATGGCGGCGGCGGAAGAGTCTTGCCAGCCGCATCTGGAAGTGGCGCGCCAGCACATGGAAGACATGGCCAAACGCAATCTGGTGGATATTCCGTCGGTGGAACCGCGCATCGCGCTGCAGCCAATCGACGAAAAACGCTATCAGTTGATCTTGCGCATCGCCATTCCGGCTCGCGACCGGCATCGTATCGAACAGACCATCTTGCACAACTTCCTGGCGCAATGTTTCCCCGAGCAGACCGACACGGCCCTCGCCTGAAGCAAAGGGAAGTGCGCGCGCAATTAATTAGAGCAAGAACTCCAAATTTGCGTTAGAATGGCGAATCGCGAATGTCATTGAACAGCACCAAGCGCATCATGAGCAAAAACAGAATCAAAACCTACGACCGCATCATCCAGGAGAGCCTCAAGCTGTTCAACGAACAGGGCGAGCGCAGCATCACCACCAATCACATCGCCGCGCACCTGGGCATCAGCCCGGGCAACCTGTACTACCACTTCCGCAACAAGGAAGAAATCGTCTACCAGATCTTCCTGATGTACCGCGAGTTCATCAACCAGCGTCTGGCGGTGCCGGAAAACCGCGAAATGACGGTGGACGACCTGGTCAACTACCTGGACACCGCCTTCCTGGCGATGTGGCAGTTCCGCTTCATGTTCTACGACCTGCCGGGCATGCTGGCGCGCAACCCGCAAATGCAGTCGGAGTACCACCAGTTCGTCAACACCGAACTGAAAAACATCCTGGCCGAACACTTCCGCGAATTCATCCGCCTGGGCCTGCTGGAAATGGACGAAGAAGACATCGAGCCGGTCAGCATCAATATCTGGCTGGTGGTGAAGTTCTGGTTCGCCTTCGAACAGACCGCCCGCCCCAAGGCGCCGATCACCGAGGAATCCGGTCACCGCGGCGTGCTGCAGGTGCTGGCCCTGCTCAAACCCTATGTGCAGGACCAATACATGGGCTCCTTCCGCGCGCTGTGCGAGCGCCACAAAGTGTGACGCCCCGTCTCCGCGAAAAAAGCAAAGCCGCATAATCGCGGCTTTTTTCATGCGTCGGCGCTTCGAAGCAGATTACAGGCTGCGCCCCAAGGCCGCCGCCAGGGGCCGCAGCTCCGCCATCAGCGCGGCCAGCCCTTCCGGCGTCAAGGCCTGATCGGCTTCGCATAAGGCAGCCTCCGGCTGCGGGTGCATGTCCAGCAGCAGGCCGTCCGCGCCGGCGGCCAAAGCCGCCTTGGCCAGCGCCGGCACCAGCCAGGCTTTGCCGGCCGCGTGACTGGGGTCGACAATCACCGGCAAATGGGTTTCGCGCTTGAGCAAGGGAATCGCGCTGACGTCCAGCGTGGCGCGGTAGGCCGGCTCGAAACTACGAATGCCGCGCTCGCAAAACACAATGTTGTGATTGCCGCCGGCGGCGATGTATTCGGCGGCCATCAACCAGTCGCCCAAGGTCGCTGCAACGCCGCGCTTGAGGATAACCGGCTTGTTCAAACGCCCCACCTCCTTCAACAGCTCGACGTTTTGCATGCTGCGCGAGCCAATCTGGATGATGTCCACGCCCTGCTCCAAAAACACGTCCAGCATGCGCACGTCGGCCAATTCGGACACCACCGGCAATCCCTCGGCGCGGCCGGCGGCGATCAACTGCTCAATGCCCTCCACCCCCAAGCCTTGGAAGCCGTAAGGACTGGGATGCTGCTTGAACACGCCGCCGTGCAACAATCGGCAACCGGCGGCCCGCGCCGCCGTCGCGGCCTGAGCGATCTGCTGCGCCGACTCCACCGCGGACGGTCCGGCAATCACCTGCAAGGCCTCGCCGCCGAAAGCCAGGCCTCGCGCCTGCACCACGCTGTTCTGCGGATGGGTCTCACGGGACACGATGCGGTACTCGCGCACCACTCGCATCGCCCGCTCCACCCCCGGCATCGATTCGAACATTTCCGGCGACAGGCTGCGCTCGTCCCCCACAGCGCCGATGATGGTGCGCTCCGCGCCGCGCGACACATGCTCGCTGAGCCCCGCTCCTTGGATCTTGGCCACCACGGCCGCCACTTCGCTTTCCGGCGCCTGCCGGTTCATGATGATGATCATCCGCTATCCCGTTCAAAACCCTTCATGGCCGCCTGCGCCAACGCCTGGCCAAACGCTGTCCCAGCCGCGACCAGAACGACGGACGCTGCGCGCCGCGCCGGAAAAAGCCGGCCAGCGCATGCGCCAGCCGCCACGGCGCCGAAGCATGCAAGCGTTCAAAAATGCGCCCGCGCCAGTAAACGAAGCCATTATACAGCCGCACGAACCAAGCCACTTGCATCAGAGTCGGCCGCGTCAGCGCAAACAACCGCGCCGCCAGCGCGGTGCCGCCCACCTTGGCCAGCAGAATAATCAGCACGCCCAGCAGCGCATGGCCTCGCCCGATCAGGAACAACGCCGCCAGTTTAACCGGCAGCAACAAGGCGGCCGGCAGCGCGAATATCGCCAAGGCCGCCCACGGCGGCAAGGCGGCGATGCGCCGCTCCAGCGCCGCCAGAGGCGGCCATGCCGCCAAGCGTCCCAGCGCCGCGGACAGCTCGTCCCAAGCGTATTCCTCAAACAGGATGATCAAGGCCGCCAACAAAGCCAGCGGCCAGGTCAACACCCGTTTCAGCCGGCGCCAGCCCTGCGCCGCCGTTTCTCTCGCCCGCATCGCAGCCTTAGCGCCGGGCCACGGCCTTGCACGCCAGGGAGAGCGATTGCAAGGCTCTCAAGCCTTGGCCAGGTCCAGCCACTTGGCGACCTCCCGCGGCTGATAAGCGCGCATGTCCGCCAGCAGCGAGGACAAGTCCTCGTTGATGCGGAACAGGTCCATATTGCCGGAAGGGGCGAAGCCCTCAGCCACCGCGTGCTCCATCATCCGATGCAAGGGCTGATAATAGCCGGCGGCGTCCAACAGGCCCACCGGCTTGCCGTGCAGGGACAACTGGCCCCAGGTCAGGATCTCGAACAATTCGTCGAAAGTGCCGAAACCGCCCGGCAGCGCGATGAAGCCGTCGGACAACTCCGCCATCAGCGCCTTGCGCTGGTGCATGGTTTCGGTGACATGAATTTCCGTCAAGCCGGTATGCGCCACTTCCTTGGCTTTGAGAAACGCCGGAATCACGCCGATGACTTTGCCGCCGGCCGCCAGCGCGGCTTCCGCGGCCACGCCCATCAGGCCGACCTTGCCGGCGCCGTAGACCAGAGTGATGCCCTGCTCGGCCAAGGCGCGGCCAAAGCCACGCGCGGCCGCTTCGTATTCGGGCTTGACGCCCTTGTTGGAGCCGCAAAACAGGCAGATAGCTTTCATTTTTATTTTTTCCCCTATCAAACATCAACGTCAAAAACACAACGGGCCGCTGCGCGGCCCGCTTGCATCCTCATCCTAAATTCAAAGCACCGCGAGCGGATAAGAACCCAGCACCTTTACAAAGGAAGTGCACTCGGCAAGACCGGCCAGCGCCTTCTGTACATTGGCGTCGTCACGGTGTCCTTCCATATCGATGAAGAACACATAGTCCCACAAGCCCGCGCGCGACGGCCGAGACTCGAACTTGCTCATCGACACGCCGTTGCCGGCGATGGGCGCCAACAGCTGATGCACCGCTCCAGGGCGGTTGGGCGCGGACACCACCACCGAGGTCTTGTCCTGGCCTGTCACGCCCACGTCCTGCAGCCCCAGCACCAGGAAACGGGTGGTGTTGTTGGGCTCGTCCTCGATATTGGACGCCAGCTTCAACAGCGTGTAGCGCTCGGCCGCGGCCTGGCCGGCGATCGCCGCCGCGCCCTCGTCTTCGGCCGCCAACCGCGCCGCCTCGGCGTTGCTGGCCACCGACACCCGCTCCACCGCTTCCGGCAGATTCTTGTTCAGCCACTCATGGCACTGCGCCAGGGCCTGAGCGTGCGCGTAAACGCGACGAATGCCGTCCAGGCCCTCCACCTTGCGCAGTAAATGGTGGTGAATGCGCAGCACCACTTCGCCGCAAATCTTCAACGGACTGGTCACCATCAGGTCCAGCGTGCGACCCACCGCGCCTTCGGTGGAGTTCTCCACCGGCGCCACCACGTAATCCAGACCACGCGACTCCACCAAACGGAAAGCCTCGTCGATCGAACTACAGGCGACCGTGCGCGCGGCATGGCCGAAGTGCTTGAGCGTGGCCAACTGGCTGAAAGTGCCTTCCGGCCCCAAGTAGGCGATGGACAGCGGCTTTTCCAGCGCCAGGCATTCAGACATCACCTCGCGAAACAAGCGCGCCACCGACTCGCCCGGCAAGGGGCCGGGATTCAGTTCTTTGACGCGGCGCAGCACCTGCGCCTCGCGCTCGGGCCGATAGATGATGCCGCCGCCCTTGATCTCGCCGATCTCGCGCGCGTGGGTGGCCCGCTGGTTCAGCAGATTGAGGATTTCCACATCGATGTTGTCGATGGCGTCGCGGTGCTGTTTAAGTAGATGTTCCGACACGGCTTCCAGTCTTTCTCTATTGCATACATCCTGTAGAGACGCGCGCGTCCGGGTTTGAACGCGCGGCTCTCGAAACACCCAGTTTCCGCGAGATGAGCCACGCTCGCAAGCCTTTGTCGCGATAAAACGCAAGAGATCGGCCTGCTCTCAGAACGTGTTTACGATCTCGCGCGCTAAGTCGAGGCAAAACGAAAAGCGTTGAAAAAGTGGAAGGCATACGCGTCGCATGAGCATTTCGAATGCCGGCACTCATCGCACAATATCTCTACCGACGCGCAGCAGATCGTAAACAGCTTCTTAGCCAAAGCAAGTCCACACTCGGTTGGCCAAGTCCACCACGAAATCGGCGCGCAAATACATCCCGGTCAGCCAGGCCAGCAGCAGCGCCGCGCCGACGGACAGCAGCAAAGCCCTCACGCGTCCTCCTTGGCGAAACTGGCCGACGGGGTTTCCCGCACCGGCAGATTGGCGGCGGCGGCCAGCAAGCCCAGCGCTATCGCCAGCATCCACACCAGATCGTAGTTGCCGAGCAGATCGTAAAGCGCCCCGCCCAGCCACACCCCCAGGAAGCTGCCCACCTGATGCGAGAAAAACACCGCGCCGGACAGCATGCCCAAGTGACGCACGCCAAACATGCCGGCGATCACCCCATTGGTCAGCGGCACCGTGGACAGCCACAGAAAGCCCATCGCCGCGGCGAACACCGCCACCGAAACGCCGCTGAGCGGCAGCAGAAGGAAGACCGCGATCACCACGCTGCGCGCCAGGTAAATGAAACTGAGCAGGCCGGGCTTGGACCAGCGGCTGCCCAGTTCGCCAAAGGCCATGGTGCCGAAGATGTTGAACAGGCCGATCAAGGCCAGCGCCAGGCTGGCGACGCCGCCGCCCAGGCCGTGGTCGCGCAGATAGGCCGGCAGATGCACGCCGATGAACACCACCTGGAAGCCGCAGACGAAATAACCGGCCATCAAGAGGCGGAAGCCGCGCTCGGCCCAGGCGGCGGCGAAGGTATCGGCCATGCTGCGCAACAAATGCGCGCTCGCAGCGCTTTGCGCCGGCCGGTCCTCGCGCGCCAGCCAGCCGGACAGCGGCAGCATCAAGGCCGCGCAGCCGGCCAGAATCAGCAAGGCCGGCAACCAGCCAAGGCCGTCGATCAAGCCCTGCTCCACCGGAATCATCGCGAACTGGCCGAAAGAGCCCGCCGCCGCGACGATGCCCATCGCGCGCGAACGATAGGCCGGCGGCACGCTGCGCGCCACCACGCCGAAAATCACGCTGTAGGTGACACAGGACAAGGCCAGGCCGAGCAGCACGCCGGCCGACAGAGAAAACAGCAAGGGCGTGCCTGAGACCGTCATCAAAGCCAGGCCGGCAACGTAAAGCAAGGCGCCGCCCAACAGCACCTTGCCGGAACCATGCCTGTCCGCCAGCGCGCCGGCGAAGGGTTGAGCCAAACCCCACACCAGGTTTTGCAGGCCCAGCGCGAAGGCGAAGGCTTCCCGGCTCCAGCCGAAGGCCTGGGTCATCGGCGGCATGAAGAAACCGAAGCCGTGGCGTATGCCCATGGCCAGCGACACAATCAGGCCGCCGGTCAGCAGCAATCGCTTGATGGAATCGTTCATCGCTATTCTCCAGGCGAAATAACAGCGACGCGGCTGTTGTGATCAGTGTGATCATAGGGTAAAACCGGCGTGGCCAAAACAAAACCGGCCAGCGCTGACGCCGACCGGTATTCGCTTCAAACCTTAGCCAACCGAGATTTAGCGCGCCGGCACCGCCGCCAACACCGCCTTCAGCAAATGCCAGGCCTTGCCCACCGAGTCCACCTCCACCCGCTCGCCCGGCGCGTGCGCGCCGCGGATATTGGGGCCGAAGGACACCATGTCCATGCCCGGATACTTGGACCCCAAGATGCCGCACTCCAAGCCGGCGTGGATCACTTGCACCTGGGCCTCGCCGCCGAACTCGCGCGCATAGACTTGCTGGAACAAGGCCAGCAGCTTGGATTGCGGGTTAGGCGCCCAGCCCGGGTAGCCGCCTTCCATCTCCACCTGGCAGCCGGCCAACAGGAACAGGCTTTCCACCTCGCGCGCCAGCATCCAGGTGCCGGAATCCAGCAAGGAGCGCACCATCAGGTTGGCGAACAACTTGCCCTCTTCCAATACCACCACGCCCAGGTTGTTGGAGGTTTCCACCACGCCCTCGACGCGCTGGCTCATGCGCTTGACGCCATGCGGCGCCGCGTGCAGCGCGGCGAAAATCGCGCCTTGATCCGCGCGCGCCATCACCTGGCCCAGCTCGATCCGCTCCTGCACCACGGTGACGCCCTCGTCGACGCCGGCCAGCTCAAAGCGCAGCAGGCTCTGGAACGCATCCAGCTTGGCCGCCACCTTGTCCGCATCCGCGGCCGGGAAGGCCACAGCGGCGAAAGCCTCGCGCGACAAAGCGTTGCGCGCGGTGCCGCCCTTGAACGAGGACACCCGCAAATCGGTTTCCGCTTCCAGTTCGCGTATCAGACGGATCAGAATCTTATTGGCGTTGCCGCGTCCCAGATGAATGTCGGCGCCGGAATGGCCGCCGCGCAGGCCCTTGATCACCAGACTGACGGCTTGATAGCCAGCGGGCAGCGCCTCGCGCGCATAGCCGCGGCTGACGTTGGCGTCGACGCCGCCGGCGCAGCCCATGTAGAACTCGCCCCACTCTTCGGTATCGATATTGATCAGGTACTGGCCTTGCAAAAGGCCGGTGCCCAGACCCAGCGCGCCGCCCATGCCGGCTTCCTCGTCCAGCGTCAGCAACACCTCGATCGGGCCGTGCGGCACGTCCTCGCTATTGAGCACCGCCATGCCCAGCGCCACGCCGATGCCGTTGTCGGCGCCCAGCGTGGTGTTTTCCGCCACCAACCAACCGTCTTGCAGCACTGGGCGGATCGGATCTTTGAAAAAGTCGTGCTCGGTGCCGGTATTGGCCTGGCACACCATGTCCAGATGGCCTTGCAACACCACGCCAATGCGGTTTTCGTTGCCCGGGGTCGCCGGTTTGCGAATGATCAGGTTGCCGACCTCGTCCACCACGGTATCCAGGCCGCGCAGCTCCGCCCAGCCCTTCAGGTAATCGCGCAATTGCTGTTCGTGCTTGGAGGGACGCGGGATTTCACACAAGGTCTGGAAATGCTCCCAGACGACTTTGGGTTCTAGTTCTGCAATTCGGGTCACGGAAAGTCCTCTAAATCATCAAGATGCGATAGCGGTTCGGGCTATGGCCGAACGCGCCGCGCCCGGCGCGGCAACGTTGGAATTCAGACTGTCCACTTTATCACGCCCGCATGCGCGGCGTCATGTGGGAAACTCATGCCAAAAGCGTCTAATCCGCTGAATCGCTTGACCGAAGTCATGAGTCCTCCTGCAAGCAAGGCCATGCTATTTGCCAGCTGTGACAAAGCCGCTATCCTCCGACACTGAAAAATCCCCTCTCGTCCGTTTGCCAAAGCCTGTTCAAAATCTCGCGAGCGGGAGCAAGACAAGGCGAAACCGCTTAAAGAGAAATGGGCATGCGATGCATGAACATTTGAGCTTGTGTTCAACCCCGCATTGCTGAAGCGCAGCAGACATCGAACAGGTTCTTTAGAAAGGCCCCCATGCATCGCTATCCAGACCAAGACATCGCCGCCATCTACCGGGTGATAGAACAGCGGCGCGACATGCGCCATTTTCTGCCTGACCCGGTAGACCCGGCGCTGCTGCGACGTCTGCTCGAAGCCGCCCACCACGCGCCCAGCGTCGGCTATATGCAGCCGTGGCGCTTCATCCGCATCGCTAACCGCCGCCTGCGCGAGGAAATAGGCAAGTTGGTGGACGCCGAGCGCCTGCGCACCGCGGATCAATTGGGCGAGCGTCAGGCGGAATTCCTGCGCCTGAAGGTGGAAGGCATCCGCGACTGCGGCGAAGTGCTGGTAGCCGCGCTGATGGACGGCCGCGAACGCCATGTGTTCGGCCGCCGCACCCTGCCGGAAATGGACCTGGCCTCGGTGGCCTGCGCCATCCAAAACCTGTGGCTGGCGGCGCGCGCCGAAGGCCTGGGCATGGGTTGGGTGTCCTTGTTCGACCCCGCCGCGCTCTCCGCGCTGCTGGGCATGCCGGAGGGGGCAAAACCCATCGCCGTGCTTTGTCTTGGCCATGTCGCCGAGTTCTACGCCCAACCCATGCTGGAGCAAGAAAAATGGGCCAGCCGCCAGCCGCTGGAGCAATTGGTGTTTGAAGACCGCTGGTGCGACTGAGCCGGACCTAGCGGCGCGGCCATTGAAGCACGCGCCGCCGCCATGCTAGCCTGCGAAGATGGAACACGCTCTGTACGACTTTCTCGACCAGCACCAGATCCGCCATCAGCGCTTCGACCACCCGCCTGTCTACACCTGCGAAGAAGCCGCGCGCCTGACGCCCGGCCTGCCCGGCGCGGAATGCAAAAACCTGTTCCTGTGCGACGCCAAGGGCCGCCAGCACGTGCTGTTGGCGGTGCCGGCCGACGCCGGCGTCGACATCAAGGCCCTGGGCGAATTGCTGGAACTCAAAGGCCTGCGCTTCGCCTCGCCTGACCGCCTGCAACGTTGCTTGGGTCTGACGCCGGGATCGGTAACGCTATTGGCCGCCTTCAATGACCGCGACAGTCAGGTCGCCGTCGTCATCGATCAGACGCTGAGCCGCCGGGACGCCATCCTTTGCCATCCGCTGGTCAATACCAGCACGCTGGCGCTGCCCATGGGCGAACTGATGCGCTTCCTGGACCTGACAGGCCACCCGCCGCGCATCGTCGAGGTGCCCCGCAGACAAGACCCCACGGAGCGGAGCTGAACGCCGCGGCTTGTCAACGCCACGGCTGTTCCTGCATGATGGTTGTTTCTTTCGACTTGCCCGGATTGCAGACTCAAGCATGTCAGACATACTCAACACCATCATCGCCACCAAACGCGAAGAAATCGCCGCCGCCTTGCCGCAACAGCCGCTGAGCGCGGTGCGCGCCGCTGCGGAAGCGCTCAGCGGCGATCGCCGCGATTTTGTCGCCGCGCTGCGCGCCAAACACGCGCTGGGCCAAGCCGCGGTCATCGCCGAGATCAAGAAAGCCAGCCCGAGCAAAGGCGTGATCCGCGAAGACTTCCGTCCGGCCGACATCGCCGCCAGCTACGCCGAGCACGGCGCAGCCTGCCTGTCGGTGCTGACCGACCGCCAGTATTTCCAAGGCGACGCCGCCTATTTGCGGGCCGCCCGCGCCGCCTGCCGCCTGCCGGTGCTGCGCAAAGACTTCATCGTCGACCCTTATCAGGTGTACGAAGCCCGCGCGATGGGCGCCGACTGCATTTTGCTGATCGCCGCCGCGCTGGAACTGCCGCTGATGCGCGAGCTGGAATCCCTGGCGATGGAACTGGGCATGGCGGTTCTGGCCGAAGTGCACAACGCCGAGGAACTGGAGCAGGCTCTGCAGTTGCGAACTGAACTGATCGGCGTCAACAACCGCAATCTGCGCAGCTTCGAAGTCAGCCTGGCCACCACGCTGAAACTGCTGCCGCAAATAGAGAACGGCCGCATCGCCATCACCGAAAGCGGCATCGCCACCATCGACGACGTGCGGCTGATGCGCAGCCACGAGGTGCACACCTTCCTGGTGGGCGAAGCCTTCATGCGGGAAAAAGAGCCGGGAGAAGGTCTCTCCCGGCTGTTTCGGAACGAAGAAAACCGCTAAGCAACCGGCTATTGCGGCGGGACGAAAGCGTCCAGCCGCAATTGTTCCTGCGTATTGAAGCGCTGAGCGCGCCAGCCGGCCAAGGCCTGCCGCCGCTGCGCCGCGTCCAAACCGGCAACTGTTTGCAAGCGCCGCGCCTCCAGACGGTAGGCTTCCACCCTGGACTGCCACTGCGCTTGCTCGCGATCCAACTGCGACAAACGATCGGCTGCGGCCTGGCCCACCATGCCGGCGCGCAAGGCGTACAGTTCCTGTTCGCCGCCGCCCTTCTTCCGCAAGGCCTCTTCCGCCTCGGCCAAGCTCAAATGCTTGACCGGCTCCAAGCGCGCCGCGCGCAGATCCGCCGGCAAGCCCGCCTCCAAGGCCTTGAGCCGCGCGGCTTTCTGCTCGGCGCTCAAGCCGACGTCGGCGGCAATACGCAACCGTTTGACGGTGAAGTCGTCGTAGACGTCTTCCTCTCCAAACAAGCCGGCCACTTCGCTCGCCGACAGGAACTGCAAACGCAGCGCCCTCATCTGCTGCAAACGCTCGGCCACGCCGCCGGCCGCCGCCTTGCCATCGCTCAAAGCCCGACGATAGGCGACATAGCGGTCGAACAACTCCAGCGCCTGCTTCAGGGCCGCTCCGTTCAATTGCGCCTGCAAAGCCTGCTGCACCGCCTTGCGGACCGCGGGCAGATCCCGCTCCCCCAACGCCGCCAACTGGTAATCGAACAAGCGCCTCAGCTCTGCATCCACCCTCAGCGCCCCGCTCGCCTCCGCGCTCGCCCGACCATCGACCTGGGTACCGCGCAAGGACGGCGCCGCCGCCTGCGGCGCGGAGCCGCCGGCTTGCGCCGTCGCCTCATCAGCGCCAGGCCGCCCCAGCCAGACCAGCCCGCCCAACAGCAGCGCGCAAGCCCAGCCCACCCAGGCGCGCCGCATCATAGCCCCGTATTCTTCAAGCGGTTGGCCTGTTGCCGGTACAAACTCACCGGGCTGACCTCGAACAAGCTGACCAGACCGAAGCTCTGGTTGATTTCATTCAGATGGTTCATCCGGTAATTGTCGCGGATCACCTGCCCCAGGCGCGCCGAGCAAGCGCTGACCAGGCCGTCGGTGGGCGTGGAGCCGAAGGCCAGGCCCAGCACGCCCATCGGTGCCGATAGCGGATCCAGTATATTGGTGACGGTGGCCGAACCAGTCCAAGAGTAATAATGGATGCCGTTGACCTGGTAATCCCCCTCGCCGCAAGCGCTGGTCGGCACCCCTTGCGGGAATTTGGCGCTAAACGCGGCGGAGCCCGCGGTGGTCAAAGAGTCCAAGGCACCCACTGGATATTGCGGCTGACCTGAAGTGCCGGCGAAGAACTGAATGACCGTGCCCAAAGCCTTGGCCACGGCCACGGCCACCGCCTCGGAGACCGAGCCCGAAGGCGCTACGCCGCGCACGATGTCGGCCACCACCGAGCCCTTGTTGACGCCGCCCACCGATGTGACCGACGCCACCAAGTCCGGCCTCACCCCGGCCACGTAGCGCGCCGTGGGCGCGCCCTGGCTATGGCCGATCAAGTTGACCTTGGCGGCGCCGGTGATGGCGACGATTTTTTGCACCTGCTGCAGCAACTGCTCGCCGCGAGCCTCGTTGCTGTTCAGCGCGGACACTTCGGCCACGAACACCTGTGCGCCGTCTGAACGCAAAGCCGCCGGCACTTGGTAGAAGTAATCCACTCCCAGCAATTGGCCGAAGCCGAACAAACCATGCACCAGCACGATGGGATAACGGGTCTGGGTATAGCCGCCGGCGGCGTAAGCTGCGGACAGCGGCAGCAAGAGTCCCAGGCACAGCAATGCTCCGTGAAGCCACTTCTTCATGGTGTTTCTCCTCTAGTTGATGAAATGCGGACTGAGTATTTGCTCTTATTTGCATGCCCAAGATTGTTAATAGGAGAAAGCCGCTGAAAACACCAGAATTATTCAAACGTTTGTATTTTTACGTCACACATCAACAACAGAAAATACAACAACTTAAAATTCAACCGTCCGAAAGATGAAAGCCGGCTGACCAAACAGACAGCAACCCAATAAAAAAAACGCCATATGGCGGAAGCCATATGGCGTTTTCGATTTGCCAGAGCTCAGCCCGGACTTCGCTCAGTAGTCGGAACCCAAGTACAGATAGGCGGTGGGCTTGCCTCCCTTCGCCGTGCCGACGCCGACGAAGAACGGCCCGATAATGGTGTCCGCGGCCAGGAAGACCGAGCCGGCGGGGATCCAGTCGGTGTCTTGCGATACCGACTCGTCAAAGCTAACACGCCCCCAAATCTTGCCCAGCTCCATCGAGACGCCGGCGTAAACACCCGAGCCAATCGCGGACGGCAGGCTGGACGCCCGCCAATACAGCATGGAGCGGAACAGCGACGAACGTTCACCCACCAATTCGGAATCCTGATAGCCGCTCAGGTTCAAGAAACCGCCCAACGCCCTGGGCACCACCAGGAAATTCTCATTGCGGCCTCGGTTCAGTGCCCCCTTGTTCTTGGCGCTGAGCCGCATCGTCACACTGCCCAGCGTCTTGGCGTACTCCAAGGTTGTATTGTAACTGGTCAAATTGACATCGCTGCCCCAGGACGGAATGCTCTTGGTCAGGTGTCCACTGAAGAAATAACCGGCGCGCGGCCAACGCGGATTGTCGAACTGATCGACTACCAGGCTGGTGCCAATCCCGGTATCTCGATAATTTGGAGGCACCAGGCCGGGAGCCCATGACACTCGTGATCCAAAGTGATTATCATCCCTGTACGCGCCAATCCTCCACTCGCCGTAGCGTCCTAAAGCCACGCCGCCATCCAGACGCAGGCTACCCACGTCATTGTTCCACTCCATATTCAGCGTATGGTCCGCGTTATAAATCGACAAAAAGTCCTGTCGATAGCCCAAGGAGGCCGCGCCGAACACCGGGCTGCCCTCGTACAAGGGCTGGTACCACTCGGTCTTGATCAGCTTGTTCTGGCCTATGGACACATCGTTGCGCCAGGCGCCCCCTGCGCTATTGGCGTTCCGCCATTCATGCGAAGCCAAAAAGTTGAAATTGCTCTCGCCCGGCGTCGCGCTGCTCAGGTTCAGGCCAAAACGCAGGAAGTTAGGGCCAATGCTGCGCTCCAGCGGCGCCACCGTCATCACATTGCGGCCGGACACATTGTCCACGCGGTAGGTCAGCCGGTCGTAATCGCCCCCCGCGAACACGCCGCGCAAGCGGGACTGGGCGCTGCTGATCGGCTCCACCACCGAGGAAAACGCCAGCGATTTGGCCAGTTGCTCCGGCTTGGTGAACTGGCCGGGTTTGCCCTCCACTTGAATCTTGTCGATCAAGGGGAAGTGCGGCCGCTCCAGCCGGCGTTTCCACGCCGCGTACTCCTCTTCGGATACCGAATAGGCCGACAACTGCTTGGCCAGCGTCTTGGCCGCTTCCTCGCCGCGTTGGGTGATTGCCTGGTGTTCGCTGAAAGAGGCCGCGGTATAGCCGCTCAAATCCGGCTTGATCACCAGATCGCGCTTGTCCAGCTTGCGCAGTTGTTCCTTGGCGTTGCGGCTGACCATCAGATTGGAGGTCTGCGCCACCACGTCGAACAGGCTGTTGATCTCTTTCGCCTTCATCAGCGGCGTGGACACGTCGACGACGATCACCCGGTCCGCGCAACGGCCTTTGACATCCTGAATGGGCAGATTGCGCGCCAAACCGCCATCCACCAGCAGGCGACCATCGTCATCCTCGATCAGATCGAACAAACCCGGCACCGCCATGCTGGCGCGCAGCGCGCGAGCCAGCGAACCCTGGGAAAACACCACTGGCTCGCCGGTTGCCAGATCGGTGGCGACAGCGCGGAACGGGATGGGGAGCTGATCGAAACTGCCCACCACGCGGTCACGCGTCAGCTTATGGATGTACAGCTCGATTTCCTGCGAATTGATCGCGCTGCGCGGCACTTTCAGGCCGTCTTTTTTCAGGCCGAAGGTAACGTCCAGATAGTTCTTGTAATCGTCGCGCTTGCGGTCATACGGAACATCCGCCCGCGTCGGCTTGCCGGACAACAAGGCATCCCAATCGGCGGCGTTGAACTCGTGCTCCATCTGCGCCAAGGGCAAACCATTTGCATAAATGCCACCAATTAGGGCTCCGGCGCTGGTTCCCGCGATACAGGCAATGGGAATCCGCAAACGCTCCAGTTCCTTCAGCACGCCCAGATGGGCAAAGCCCCGCGCGCCGCCGCCGCCCAGCACCAAACCCACGCCCTGCGGCGGATACGTGCCAAGCGCTTCCGCGCCGTCCGCCCTGGCCGTTTGCGACAAAACCCCGAGCAACAGCAGCGAAACCAGCCACTGTCGCCGATTCCAGCGATTGTTATTTGTAAGCATATGGGTAAATAATGAGAATTACCGTTTCACCCACGCCTGCGCGTGGCGTAAGATATAGCGATATGCCAATGAAAACATAATTTCCTATAAAGCCGGGCTAAATGTTTGACTTCAAATCACTTGTCAGTTCCCTACTGAACAAAAACACGACTGCCTCCGAAGTGGCGCAGTCCGCAACGCTATTAGTGCGCGACCTGCCTGAAGCCGAGTATTTCGGCGCCCTGGTGGAAATCATCAAAGCCGTCGCCAAAATCAATACCGACACCGAAATATCGCTGAAAGAGCGCGTCAAAACCTTGGTCTACGTCGACGACAAGGCCAACAATATCCACCGTCAACTGTGCAAGGACTACTTGCAGTCCAAAGGCGGCAGCAAAGGCTATCTTCCCACCATCCTGGCCTATTGGCACGAGCTGTCCTCCGCCTACCAGATCTGCTTGCGGCTGTACAAAAGCCACCCCAACGCGGTGCCGGAAGACGAAATCCGCATCGTTACCATCCGCGGCCTGCATCATCAGATGCGGCTGATCGCCTGGAATTCGCTGCGCTACCTGAAGCCGGAAGGCGCGGCCTGGCAAAATGGTTTCCGCTTTTTCAGCCAGGCCGAGGAAAGCGGCTTTTCCCGGCATCCGATCAAGCTTTACCTGAACAGCCCGGATGAATTCAGCTGCGAGCAGTTGCTGATCCAGGCCGGTATGTTGTTCCTGGCGCAGACCGACAATATGCTTCACAGGGAAATCGTCGCGGTCGATCAATTGCTGATGATGCTGAGCCAGGGCATTCCGCTGGACAAGCAACCTCCGGTGGAAGAGCCTATCTTCGTCTACAACTTGTCGATGCCGGAACCGCCGCAAGCCATGCTGCGCGGCATGGCCGGCAAATGGCATCGTTATTGGTCAGCCTACGAAATCACCAGCCGGCTGGCGGATCTGATGTTTGATCTGGACAGGCGGATCCCTCCCGCCCTGGCGGCCATGGACGGCGGGCTGGAGCGCGAGGAATGGGCCATTCTATGCGAAAAACTGGCCATTCGCTGGTCTACCGACGGCGGCAAGTCCCTGCGCAAGTCCGAGCGCTCCCTCCACGCGTCCAACGCCCATGTCAGCATCGGCTTCGAACGCGTCGCCTATCAGGTCAAGGTTCAGGACGTGCCGACGCAGGATCCCGAACGCGCCAGCGACTGGCGCATCAACGACATCAGCTCCACCGGCATGGGCCTCACCTTCATCGGCAAGGCGGTGGAACAGTTGGCCATCGGCCGCGTCATCCTGGTCAAAGCGGACAACCATCCTCAGTTGCTGGGCGTGATCCGCCGCATCCTGCGTCAGAACAACGGCACCAAGGTAGGCATAGAGATCCTGGGGCAAAACCCCGTCGGCGTATCGCTGCTGGACCCTGAACATGCGGACTCGCCGCCCTCCACCGCCATCTACATTACCCAGCCCAATTCCCGCAAAGGCCAGCGTTGCTTCCTGATGCCCAAGACCCTGACGCAACCGGACAAGCAACTGGTGCTGGCGGCGCAGGGCAAGTCCTATCAAATTCGCCTCAAAACACCCCAGCACGAATACGAAGACTGCAGCCACAGCGACTTCGACACCCTGTCCAAAGTGGATTAAACCTTGTGCGCCGCCCCGCGGCGCGCAATAGAAAACCGGCTTGCGATTGCAAGCCGGTTTTTTTAGCCGGGGAAACTCTGCTTACAATACTTCGATGATGCCGGCGGCGCCCATGCCGGTGCCGATGCACATCGTCACCATGCCATAGCCTTTTTGCCCGGCGTCTCGCATGCCATGCACCAAGGTGGCGGTGCGGATGGCGCCGGTGGCGCCCAAGGGATGCCCCAGCGCGATGGCGCCGCCATGCGGATTCACCCTGGAAATATCCAGCCCCAGATCGCGGATCACCGCCAAAGCCTGAGCCGCAAACGCCTCGTTTAGTTCAATCCACTTCAGATCGTCCTGCTTCAGGCCGGCCTGGCTCAAAGCGGCCGGGATCGCCTCTTTCGGACCAATGCCCATGATTTCCGGCGGCACGCCCTTGACCGCGAAAGTGACGTAACGGCCCAGCGGCGTCAGATTGAACTCCTTGAGCACGCGCTCGGACACCAGAATCACTGCGCCGGCGCCGTCGGACATCTGCGAGGAATTGCCGGCGGTGACCGAGCCCTTGGCGTCAAACACCGTTTTCAGCTTGGCGAGCCCCTCCAGCGTGGTCTCGCGACGCGGACCTTCGTCGGTGTCCAAGACTCGAGTTTTAACGGCCACTTCGCCGGTTTCCAGATTGGGCGTGCGATACGTCGCCTCCAGCGGCGTGATCTCGCTCTTGAACTTGCCGCCGTCGATCGCGGCCAGCGCGCGGCGATGCGATTCCACCGCGAACGCGTCCTGATCTTCACGCGACACGCCCCACTGCTGCGCCACTTTCTCGGCGGTCAGACCCATGCCGTAAGCGATGCCGTAGTTTTCGTCCTTGGCGAAGATTTCCGGGTTCAACGACACCTTGTTGCCCATCATCGGCACCAGAGACATCGACTCGGCTCCCGCGGCGATCACCACGTCGGCCTCGCCCAGGCGGATGCGGTCGGCGGCCATCTGTACCGCGTTGATGCCGGACGAGCAGTAACGGTTGATGGTGATGCCGCCCACGGTATTGGGCAGACCCGCCAGCAGCACGCCGATACGCGCCATGTTCAAGCCCTGCTCCGCCTCCGGAAAGGCGCAGCCCACCACGCAGTCGGAAATCAGTTTCGGGTCCAGATTCGGCACCTGGGCCAAGGCGCCTGCAATCACATGCGCCAGCATATCGTCCGGGCGCACATGACGCATCATGCCGCGCGGCGCCTTGCCCACTGGGGTGCGGGTGGCGGCGACGATGTAAGCTTCTTGTACTTGTTTGCTCATTTTTGATTCTCCTATCGGCGGCCTGACCCGCGCTATGGCGATCAGGCGGCCTTTCATCTGGCTATTGGCCGTGCTTGCGAGAGGATTCGCCGCGAGCGGGCCGATATCGAAGCGAGAAGCGCAGCCGTACATGCGGTACGGCGAGCATCGCAGCATTCGATATCGGCGCGCGCAACAGAATCACCCCCAAGCACTTAGTTGCGCAACGGCTTGCCGGTAGTCAACATATTCGCGATGCGGTCCTGAGTCTTGGCGTTTTTCAGCAAGGTCATGAAGGCCTTGCGCTCCAGATCCAGAATCCACTGCTCGTTGACCAAGGTGCCCGCTTCGACGTCGCCGCCGGTCATCACGTCGGCGATCAGGCCGGCGATGAAGAAGTCATGCTTGGAAATGAAGTTGCCTTCCAGCATGTTCACCAACTGACCCTTGACCGACGCGGCGCCGCTGCGGCCAGCCACCGGGAAGCCCTTGACCTTGAGCGGCGGGCGATAGCCGGCTTCGGCCAGCGCGATCGCCTGCTGCTTGGCCACGTGCAACAGCTCGTAGGCGTTGAACACCACTGGGTCGCCGTTGCGGAAAAAGCCGATTTCCTGCGCCTCGAAGCCGCTGGTGGCCACTTTGGCGGTGGCGATGGCCATGAAGTAATCCTTCAATGCGGCCAACACATCGCCACGCGCTTCTTGCGCGGCACGCAGAGCGAACTCCTTGCAGCCGCCGCCGCCCGGCAGCAGGCCGACGCCGACTTCCACCAGACCAACGTAGGACTCCAGCGCCGCCACGGTCTTGTCGCAGTGCATCGCGAACTCGCAACCGCCGCCAAACACATAGCCCTGGGTAGCGGCCACCGTCGGCACCTGGCAGTAGCGCAGGCGCATCGAGGTTTCCTGGAAGCGGCGCACCGTAGCGTCGATCGCGTCCCAATCGCCCATCATGAAGGCCGGCATCATAGACTGCAGGTCGGCGCCGACGGAGAACGGCTCCTCGGTCTGCCAGATCACCAGGCCCTTGAAGCGGTCTTCGGCGATGTCGATGGCTTTATTCAGGCCTTCGATCACAGCCGGGCCGATGGCATGCGCCTTGGATT
The DNA here is from genome assembly GCF_011602385.1 of Chromobacterium fluminis. Lineage (NCBI taxonomy): Bacteria > Pseudomonadati > Pseudomonadota > Betaproteobacteria > Neisseriales > Chromobacteriaceae > Chromobacterium > Chromobacterium fluminis. Next base: position 155,316 of record NZ_JAAOMA010000007.1, read on the forward strand.
TGAACGACACCACCAGGACCTCGTCGCCGGTGGTGAAGGCGCGCACGCCCTCGTTCTCGAACACGGTCTCACCCAGCGGAGCCGACACCTCGCCCAGCACCTTGGCCGGCGCCAGTTGACGCTGGTACACGTCCAGCGCGGAGCGGCCCACCAGCGTGTTGCCGGCAGGGTCGAAGGAACCTTCGGCGAAATGCACGCCGGCGCGGTCTCCCTGCAATACCCAGGCCGGCAGCGCGGCGGCGCTCAGCGCCTTGCCGGCTTTCACGTCCTCGTCCAGCCACTTGGCCACTTGCTGCCAGCCGGCGGCCTGCCAGGTCTCGAACGGGCCCACGCTCCAGCCGAAGCCCCAGCGGATGGCGAAGTCAACGTCGCGCGCGCAGTTGGCGATATCGGCCAGATGATGGGAGATGTAATGGAACACATCGCGGAAACATGCCCACAGGAATTGCGCCTGCGGATGGCTGCTCTCGCGCAGTTTCTGGAATTTTTCCGCCGGGTTGGCGATCTTCAAGATTTCCTTGACCGCGTCGTCGCCCTTCTCGCCGGAGCCAACGTATTCGCCCTTGGCCGGGTCCAGCACCAGCATGCGCTTGCCGTCTTTTTTATAGATGCCGGCCTTGGTCTTGGCGCCCAGCGCGCCGGCGGCGATCAGCTTCTGCATCCATTCCGGAGTCTGGAACAGACCGTGCCACGGATCTTGCGGCAGGGTGTCCTGCATGGTTTTAACCACGTGGGCGAAGGTGTCCAGGCCCACCACGTCGGCGGTGCGGAAAGTGGCCGACTTGGGACGGCCCAGGCGCGGACCGGTCAGATCGTCCACCACGTCGAAGCGAATGCCGAACTTGTCGGCGTTGGCGATGGTGGCCAGCATCGAGAATACGCCGATGCGGTTGGCGACGAAGTTGGGAGTATCCTTGGCGCGCACCACACCCTTGCCCAGGCTGGACACCAGGAAGCGCTCCAGATTATCCAGAATGTGCGCGTCCGAGGTCAGGCAGGGGATGATTTCCACCAGGTGCATATAGCGCGGCGGATTGAAGAAGTGCACGCCGCAGAAACGCGGACGCACATTGTCCGGGCAGCTTTGCGCCAGCGTGTTGATCGACAAGCCGGAAGTATTGGTGGCGAAAATGGTGTGCTCACCCAGATGCGGCGCCACTTTGTGGTACAGGTCCGCCTTCCAGTCCATGCGTTCGGCGATGGCTTCGATCACCAGGTCGCAATCCTTCAAGAGGTGCAGGTGGTCGTCGTAGTTGGCCGGCTGAATGTGGTTGACGGCATCCTTGTTGGCCAAGGGGGCCGGCTTCTGCTTTTTCAAGCCTTCCAGCGCCTTGAGCACGATGCCGTTCTTGTCGCCTTCCTTGGCGGGCAAGTCGAACAGGATGGTCGGAACTTTGGCATTCACCAGATGAGCGGCGATTTGAGCCCCCATCACGCCAGCGCCTAGCACGGCTACCTTGCGTACGTTGAACTTGGTTTGAGACATGGTTTCCTCGTTTTGTTGAAACACAACATGAGACAGGCCCCTCTCGCCTGCTCAGCCTGCTTCAAGGACGGGCGTTGTTCGTCCTTGCGCTGAGTCGGCGGCGCGCCGCCGCTGCAGCCGGCACAACTTGACCGGCCGGGAAGTGATTATGGTGAAGCCCGGCCCGTCCGGAAGCCTGGCGCTGGAAAAGTCGCCCCATCGCCGCGGACATCCGTCAATCTACTGAAAAACCGCGCCGGCAGCCACTCTGGCGGCGGCTCAAGCGCAGCTGGAAAAAGCCTGTATTGAAAAATATCAAACACTCGCTTTTCTCCCAAATAAGTCTAACCCAATTTGGGCAAAAAAACAGGGGGTACGTGGAAAAATTGAGGGAGAAAACAAGCGGAAAAACCGGAGCGCCGCAAACGCAAAAACCGGGCGAGCGCCACAGCGCCCGCCCGACCCGAAATCCGCGCGCCCAGCGGCGCCGATTCAATTAAAACCGATAGTTGTACTGCAGACCGATCAGTTGCAGATAGGTCTTGTAGCTGCCTTTCACCGTGCCGCCGTTGCCGGTGCAGGCCGCGCCGGTTGTCGGGCTCTTGCCTGCAGGACTGCAGCCGTCGGTGTAATCGACATTGGCGTTAGCGAAATTGATGAAGCTGTAGGCGAAGTCAACCGAGCTTTGCTTGTTGATCTTGTAGTTGGCGCCTAGCGACAGCCACAGGCGATCACTATCCGGCAGCGCCGGGTGACGATCTTTATCGGACTGCAACGGCGACTGCTCCCAGGCTACGCCGCCACGGAACAGCCAGGCATCGCTGTACTGGTAGTTGGCGCCCAGAGACACGCGCCAGGTATCGCGCCAGTTCTGGTGGATCACCATATCGCCCTGAGCAGTGGTATCCACCGTGGATTGCTGGATCACGATGTCCTTCATCTGCGAGTTGGCGACCCAGGTCACATCGCCCATCACCGCCCATTTCGGGTTCAACTGATGGAAAAAGTTGGCCGACGCGGTTTCCGGAGTGGTGACATCCACCTTAGCGGATGCGTTCGGGTGAGCCCCCTTAGCGAGAGTCGCTGCCGGCACCCCGGAGAGAGAGCCGGTAACATTATTAAATGTCCAAGTGGAAGAGCCACTCAGAGTATGTTTGATACTGGATCGATAAGCCAAACCAAACCGAGTATTCTCATTCAGGTTGAACATATAGCCAACGTTCCACCCAAATCCCCAGTCGTCCCCCTGAACATCCGCAAGCCCATCTCCACGAACTCCCGCAGCAGCAAGCAGCCCAGCTGCCGTATTCAAGTTGCCTGGAGTCAGCCCACCGGGTAACCCGCTAGCGACCTTCAAGGTCAGACCGGAGGTTGCATCCGCCATCTGCTGCAGCTTAGCGTCCATATACTGCGCGGAGAGACCAAAGCCGAAGGAATGGCGGTCATCCAGCTTGAACGACATCGAAGGGTTGAAGTTGAAGGATTGCAGATTCACACTCTTCAAGGCATAACGGCCGGCCCAGTCGAAACCATAGTCCAACTTGGCGCCATAGGGCACGAACACGCCCAAGCCCAGACTGATCTTGTCGTTCAGCTTGTGCGACAAGTAAAAGTTGGGCGCCGCCACTGCCTTGGGCGCAAAGGAACCGCCATTGCCGCCGCCAGTCGATTTTCCAAGAATATTGGTCGAACCGTTATCGGTGTACTCGGAATGCGGCACGACCAAGGTCGCGCCGCCGGAAAACTGCGTGCCCTCCAGCCGAGACAGGCCGGCCGGGTTGGCGAAAATGGTGGAAGGATCGTTGGCCTCTGCGCCGTTGGCATGCGCCGTGCCCTGGCCGGACACGCTCTGCGAACCAAACTGATAACCCGAGGCCACGGCCTGGGTGGACATTAGACCGAATGTTGCGCCCATGACCATCACGGACAGGCTGAGGTGCTTGAGTTTCATGTTCTCCCTCTCTCTTTGGCGTTGCTATAGTGTTCTTAGGTGTTAGATGACCAATAACAAGCACTGGTCATATTTGATGCTACCAGAGAATTAGAGCAACTCCACAAGGTTTTGGAGTGTTTGTTCCAAACAAACGTTTAATGAGACATTTCTGCAACAAACACACTTAAAAGCATTAAATAACGCTAAATTTCGCCAAAAATACGCGATTTACCATCATTATCAATCGCCACATACGTGGCAACCACTTCGGTAATCGCCTCATGCGAGCCGTCGATGCGCTCCGCTTCGACGGTGATTTTCAAGGTGATGGATTTCTGGCCGATTCGCAACCGTTCAACATAAAGATCCACCACGTCGCCCAGCAGAATGGGCGCGGCGAATTGAAAGGTGTTGACCGCCACCGTGGTCACCGGACCACGCGACAGGCGCTCGGCATCCAGGCTGCCGGCCATGTCGATCTGATTCATCAGCCAACCGGCCTGAACTCGACCGTAAGCATTGGTGCTGGTTGGCAGCGCGCGCACGCGCAGCGTGGGAATCCGGACTTCAGGGCGGTCCATGCTCACTCCTTTGTTATTGCTCGTCGCTCGGCTTTGGCGACTTTCGTCATTTCACCTCAGCGGCCGCTTGACAGCCGCTGAGGTGAAATGCCGGGACGAATCCCGGCAAATCTTACCCCTTACACTCAGAAGATCAAGCGTTGCAGCAGCTTGTCGTCATGTTGCTCCAGCATCTTGTCGAAATCGTCCACCATGATCACGTCGCGCTTGAGCTTGCGCGCGCGGCTAACGGCGTCGAACTCGGCCTGATCTAGCAAACCGGCCGCCAAGGCTTCCGCCAGACGCTCTCTCGCGGTGACAGAAACAAACTTGCCATCGCGCGCCAGCTTGCGCAGCTTCTGCTCCAGCGGCTCGGTGGCCAGCACGGCTTCCAGCGCGTGAGCCAGCACTCCCACGGCGTCGCCCTCTTCTTTCGGCAGATACATGCCGCGCGTCAGCCGTTCGCGCGTCGCGCCCGGCTCCATCATCGCGCGCGCCACCTGGGTGCCGACGCGGTCGGACGCTGGCTTAAGCGTCAGGCCCCACGGGAAGATCAACTTGCGCAACACCACCGCCAGCATGCGGCTGGGCAGGTTGGCCAGGAAGCCGTCCATCGCCTGCTGCACATCGTACAAAGCGTTTTCCACCGACCACTGCAAGACCGCCAGGTCCTCCTTGGGCGCGCCGTCGCGCTCAAAGCGCTTCAGGCAAGCGGAGGCGATGTAAAGGCCGGAGAGCATGTCGCCCAAACGCGCGGACAGCTTCTCGCGGAACTTCAGGCTGCCGCCCAGGCTGAACATCGCCATATCGGACAGCAAGGCGAAAGCGCTGGAGAAACGAGTCAATCGGCGATAGTAAGCCCCCACTTCGCCGCCGCGCGGCGCGCCAACGAAACGCGAGCCGCTCAAGCCCAGCCACAAGGAACGAACCACATTGCTGATCACAAAGTTGATGTGACCGGTAATGGCGGCGTCGAACTCCTTGCCGTCGTTGGCCATGGCCGCCTTCATCTCGCGCAGCACGAAGGGATGGCAGCGGATCGCGCCCTGACCGTAGATGATCATCGAACGGGTCAGGATGTTGGCGCCTTCCACGGTGATGCCGATCGGAATCGCCTGGTAGGCGCGCGCCAGGTAGTTGCGCGGCCCCAGCACCACCGCCTTGCCGCCATGGATGTCCATCGCATCGTTGATGGCTTTGCGCATGCGCTCGGTGTTGTGGTACTTGAGGATGGCCGACAACACCGACGGCTTCTCGCCGGTATCGAGACCGGTCAAGGCCAAGTCCTGCGAGGCTTCCATCTGATAGGTGTAGCCGCCGATGCGCGCCATCGCCTCGTCCACGCCCTCGAACTTGCCGATGGGCAGGCCGAACTGATCGCGGATACGCGCGTAAGCGCCGGTGACGAAGGTGCTCATCTTGCCGGAAGCCACCGACATCGCCGGCAGGGAGATGCAACGCCCCACCGACAAGCATTCCACCAACATGCGCCAGCCCTGGCCGGCGAACTCGCGGCCGCCGATGATCCAGTCCAGCGGAATGAACACATCCTTGCCCCAGGTCGGGCCATTCATGAAGGCCGCTCCGCCGGGGAAGTGGCGACGGCCGATGGCCACGCCTTCGTGTTCCGTGGGCACCAGCGCGCAAGTGATGCCCAGGTCTTCCTTATCGCCCAGCAGGTGCTCCGGGTCGTACATCTTGAACGCCAACCCCAGAATGGTGGCCACCGGCGCCAAGGTGATCCAGCGCTTTTCCCAGCTAACGCGCAGACCAAGCACGTCTTCAAAACGCTCGCCGGTGCGCGGATGGGTGTAGGAACCGCGGCAGACGATGCCGTAGTCGGGAATGCTGCCGGCGTCCGAACCCGCATAAGGGCTGGTCAGCGCGAAGCAGGGGATTTCCAGACCCTTGGCCAAACGCGGAAGGTAATAATCCTTTTGCGCCTCGGTGCCGTAATGCTGCAGCAATTCTCCCGGGCCCAGGGAGTTGGGCACCATCACCGACACCGCGGCGGTGCCGCCGCGGGTGGCGATCTTGGTGACCACCTTGGCGTGGGCGTAGTTGGAGAACTCCAGACCGCCGTACTGCTTTTTGACGATCATGCCCAGGAAGCCGTTGTCCTTGATGAATTGCCATACTTCCGGCGGCAGATCCTTCAGCTCGTGGGTGATCTTCCAATCGTCGATCATCGCGCACAGCTGTTCGGTGGGGCCGTCGATGAAGGCCTGCTCTTCCGGCGTCAGCTTGGGATCGGGAAAGGACAGCAAGCGGTTCCAGTCCGGCTTGCCGGAGAACAGGTCGCGATCCCACCAGACCGTGCCGGCGTTGATGGCTTCCTGCTCGGTCTGGGACATCGCCGGCGTGATTTTCTTGAACACGCCGAACACCGGACCGGTGAACACGGCGCGTCGCAGCGGCGGAAGATTGAGAACGGCGGCGACCGCCGCGAAAACAGCCCAGGCCGCCGGCGGCAGCGGGCAATGGAAGATGAACTGGAGCGCGGCTAGCCAGGCGGCCAGCCCCACGGTCCAGGCCAGAACAGGCGCGCGGAAATACGCCAGCGCGCCCAGCAGCACGACCAGAACAACGGCAGATATCATTTTGTTTTACCCTCGTGTTGACCCTTCCATTCCGGCGGCAACAGCAAGGGACGCGACCGCGATCGGCACGTCCTGCCCTGCGCTCCGGAATCAGCCTTCCATGGGCGCGACCAGGCCAGCCATGACAAAGGGCACGAGGTATTTGACGATCATGTCCGGATCCCGCGCGCTGACGATCTGACTTCGAGTAAAGATCTTCAGCACGTCGTTGCCGGCGAAGGCATTGAACATGACGCTGAACGCAAGATGCATTCTCCAGGCCAACTGCTCCGTGTCCAGCAGGGGCAAGGCGCGCTGAAAGGCGCGACTGTAACGCTGGACGAACACGCTGTACTGCTGGGAGATGGTTTCACGCAACAGACGATGGTTCTCCACCAAGGTGCGCGACAACAGGCGCACGAACATTGCCCCGCCGCGCGACGGATCCTTGGACAGCGACAGGCAGGGCCGTATGAACGACAGCACCAAGCCCTCCACCGACAGTTTCTCCTCCGAGGCCTCCGCCTCCAGCTTGTCCAGTTCCGCCAGGCAGTCCGCTATCAGCGGGGCCAGTCTGCGCATGAACACGGACTCGAACAACGCGTCCTTGGAGCCGAAGTGGTAATTCACCGCGGCCAGGTTTACCTCGGCTTGCTGGGTAATCATGCGCAGCGAGGTCGCTTCGAAACCGTGCTCCACAAACAAGCGTTCTGCAACGTCCAGAATGCGGGTGGAGGTATCGGGGCGACTTGCTTCCATGTTCTCCAGTGCCTTTTTTGTATTTGCTGGTTTTATGGTCTTGCTCATTTCAGCTTTCGAACAAGCGTTTCAAACTTACGTTTTAATTTGATGAATGTCAAGACATGTCTCGACGGCGCTCGGGCCAAACTCAACAGGGCGGCAACAAAAGCGGCAGTCCGTATTTTAGACTGCCGTTTGAATGAAACACATGTTGAAAGCGTTTAGTCAAGACCGCGAGCCAAATCCCGCTTCAGGTCTTCGACATGCTCCAGCCCCACGGCCACGCGCAACAAGCCTTCCACAATGCCGGCCTTGGCCCTGGCCTCCGGCGTGATGCGGGCATGCGTAGTGGACGCCGGATGGGTGATGGTGGATTTGACGTCGCCCAGATTGGCGGTGCGGGAAATCAACTGCACCCGGTCCAC
>NZ_JAAOMA010000080.1:0-10712 GCF_011602385.1 Chromobacterium fluminis
GCCCAGACCGTCAGCCTTAACGGCAAGCCGGTGCGCGTCGACGACAGCGCCGAAAGCCGCGGCAAGGCCCACGCGGTCTTGAGCGAATGCCTGTCCGACGTGCGCCGCTTCTTCCAGCCGCTGACCGGCCGCGTCTCCCGCTTCTTCGGCGCGATTCCCGACTGGGTACGCAAACTGACGGGCCATGCCAAGCCGGCCGACGCGGCAGCGCCCGCTGCGGCCGCGCCTGCCTCCTCCCATATCGCCAGCCCCATCTTCGCCGGCCAGTTTCAGCAACTGTGCGCGGAATTCACTCAACGCCTGGCGCGGCATGAGGACATGAGCGGCGCCTTCCGCATATCCGACTCCTCCACGAAACAGAACAGCCTTAAACAAGCCATGATGACCGGCGAAGCCGATATCCCATCCTTGTCCAACGTGCAAATGGCAGCTCTGATCAAAGACATCGTCAAAAACCAACTGCCGCTGCCCAACGGCACGGCCTTGGAGGCGATCAGCGCCAAGGATGGACACGATGTCTGCGTAATGCACCGCGACATGCTGGGTCAACTCGACAGCCAGCCGCGAACCTGCGCCGAGGCCGCCATGGCAGTGCTGGCCCATGCCTACCGCGAGGCGGAAGCGCATCCTCAGCCCGCTTTCACCGCCCCCGCTCTGCTGACCTGTCTGACCCTGCACACGGACGACTACCACTACGATAGCCGCTTGAGTCCCTCGGAAAACGTAATGCTCGGCATGCAGCGTTCGGAGACGCAGTCGGATATCCGCAAAGCCATCCTGCAAAGCTGGCTGGACGCCCCGGCCGTCCAGGCGGATTCGCAAGCCACGCCGTAAACGCCATGCCCCGGCCGCCGCTCGCGGCCGGCTTCCATTCACCTGTCCAAAAAGAAAAAAACATGTCCACGCCTTTCCAACACGCCGTCGCCGAACTATGCCAATCCCTGTCGCTCACCCCGCCTGAACAGATGGACGACAGCCTCTTCACCCTGCAAGTGGGCGAACACGCGGTGCACCTGAGCGAGCAACCCGCGCGTCAGTTGCTGATGTTCTGCTGCCTGTCTCCGCAGCAGGCGCAAGCGGACGCCTCGCCGCTGCGGCAGAACCTGTTCAGCGACGATCCGCTCAAGCCGGTGATCGGCCAATCCGCGCACAGCCAGGACTGGGTGCTGTGGAACCGCCAGCCTCTGGCCCATTGCGACGCCGCCGCGCTGCAGCGGCAACTGGAGCGCATCAGCGACTGCGCCGACCTGTGCTGCAGCGCCCCGGAACCGGCGACGCCGTCCTTCGCGCCGCAAGCGCTGCGCCAGCGGCACGCCCGGCTGCACTGCTGAACGGCGCGGCAAGACCAAAACGAAAACGGCCGGGGCCGCCGGTATTCACCGGCCAAGCCCCGGCCGCGCTTGCAAGCGGCGCGCGACAACCGTCGCCTACAAGGCCACCACCGGGAAATCGATCTCGGTGCCGGCGATCAGATTGGCGTAATTGGTCAGCGTGTTCAGCGCCACCGCGGCGATCACCTCCACCAGCAGGCCGTCGTCGACGCCGGCGGCGCGCGCCACGGCCAGGTCCTGATCCGACAACACTCCGCGCTGGCTGACGATTTGCACGGTCAGCCGGGCGATCGCGTCGGTCTGCGCATCCGCGGCCTGGCCGGCCCGCGCCGACTGGATGTCCGCCTCGCTCAAACCCGCGCCCTTGCTCATCAAGGTATGGGCGGACAGGCAGTACTGGCAGGCGTTGGCCTGAGCGGCCGCCAAGGCGATCACTTCGCGCTGGCGCGCGCTGAGCTTGCCCTTGGCCAAAGCCTCGGAGAAGCCCAGATAAGCGTTCAACACCGCCGGCGACTGAGCGAAGGTGGAGAACAGATTGGGCACCATGCCCAGTTTGGTTTTGACGGCGTCCAGAGTGGCGCCCAATTCCGGGCTGGCCTGAGTGCGGTTTACGGTGGGGATGCGGGACATGATGGGCTCCTGGCTCTCAAGTTGAACAACGATAGGGACTGCACGGAAGCCATCATGCAATACAATCGATGTCATATCGTCTCGAAAACTTTGCAGATCGTATCGAAATGGACTTGTTGACGCCCCTGTTGCAGCAAAGCGCGTTTTCCGCGCGCGTGTTCCACCACGGCAATCTATGCCACGTGGTGGATTTCGACCCCGGCGCCATGGCCGGCCACCTGCATTTGTTCAAAGGCGGCCGCCTGAGTTGCACGCTGCGCGACACCCTGGTGCTGGATACCGACCGCCCCTGCGCGCTGCTGTTTCCGCGCCCCAGCGCCCACACCCTGCTGCCGGTGGGAGAACGCGGCGCCGACCTGGTCTGCGCCATGCTGGATCTGGGCTTCAAGACCGGCGGCCCGCTGGCGCTGGCGCTGCCGGAATACCTGGTGCTTTACCTGGACGACGCCCCCAACCTGCGGCCCACGCTGCAACTGCTGTTCGACGAAGCCTTCTCCGAACGCTTCGCCCGCCAGGCGGCGCTGGACCGGCTGATGGAATACTTTCTGATTCAAGCGATACGCGCGGTGATAGACGGCGGCCAAATCCACAGCGGCGTTTTCGCCGCCATGTCCGACCCCAAATTGGCGCGCGCCGTCAACGCCATCCACGCGCGCCCGGAGCGCGGCTGGACAGTGGAACTGCTGGCGGAACAGGCCGGCATGTCGCGCGCGCGCTTCGCCGCCCGCTTCCGCGAGCAAGTCGGCCTCTCCCCGCTGGATTATCTGACCGACTGGCGGCTGGCCGTCGTCCGTCATCAGCTGCGCCAGGGCCAGCCGATCAAACGCATCGCCGCGCAAGTGGGCTACGCCAGCCCCGCCGCGCTCAGCCGGGTGTTTGCCCAGAGGCTGGGGCTGCCGCCCAGCGATTGGCTGAAGCGGCAAGCGGCCTCCTGAGCGGCCCACGCGTGGAACTTTGGAATCCGCCCCCCCATCTGACTCCAGACCGCGGCGATCCCATGGACGCGCCGCGCCGAATCCACCATAGGGAAACATCATGAATGCACCACGCCTCGCCGCCGCCGGCCTGATCTGCGCCGGCCTGTTCAGCCTGCCCGCCCACGCCGCCACGCTGTGCACCCTGCTGGCCGACGCCAAAAGCGGCGACATCCTGCTGCAGCAGGGCAACTGCGAACAACGCCACACCCCGGCCTCCACCTTCAAGATTCCGCTCAGCGTGATGGGCTTCGATTCCGGCTTCCTCCAGAGCGAGCACCAGCCGGCGCTGCCTTATCGGGACGGCTATGTGGACTGGGGCGGCGACAACTGGAAGCAGCCCACCGACCCGGTGCGCTGGTTGAAATATTCAGTGGTGTGGTATTCACAGCAGATCGCCCAGGCCTTGGGCGAGGAGCGGCTGGGCCGTTACGCCGACGCCTTCGGCTACGGCAACGCCGACTTCAGCGGCGACCCGGGCAAGCACAACGGCCTGGAGCGCGCCTGGATCGCTTCTTCGCTGCAAGTGTCGCCGCTGGAACAGCTGGCCTTTGTGCGCAAGCTGGTCAACCTTGAACTGCCGGTGTCCAAGCGCGCGCAGGAACTGACGATGAAGATCGTGGAAACCAGCGCGGCGGCGGACGGCTGGCAGGCTCACGGCAAAACCGGCATGGCTTATCCGCGCAAGGCGGACGGCGAGTTCGACGAGGAACACCCCTACGGCTGGTATGTGGGCTGGGCCAATAAGGGCGAACGCTCGCTGGTCTTCGTGCGCCTGATCCAGGACGACAAGAAAGAGCCGGGCACCGCCGGCGTGCGCTCGCGCGCGGCCTTCCTGGAGGAATTGCCGGCGCTCGCAGCAGCGCCCGCCCCCGCTCAATCCATCAGCCGCTGATACAGATAGACCAGCACCCGCGCCAGTTCCTGCGCGGTCTGCTCCTGGCCGGCGTTGCCGCTATGGCCGCCGGCCTCGGTTTCCAGCAGCAGCGCGTCGTGACCCAGCTCCCGCATCCGCGCCACCATCTTGCGCGCATGCGCCGGGTGCACGCGGTCGTCCTTGGCGCTGGTGGTGAACAGGGCCAGCGGATAGGCCAGATCGCCGCGTAGCCGGTGGTAGGGCGAATACGCCTCCAGCGCCGGCCGTTGCGCCGGATCCTCCGGGTCGCCGTATTCGTCTATCCAGCTGGCGCCGGCCAGCAGCTCGGTATAGCGCAGCATGTCCAGCAGCGGCACTTCGCACACCACCGCGCCGAACAATTCCGGCCGCTGCGTCATGCAGGCGCCCACCAGCAGGCCGCCGTTGCTGCCGCCCTCGATGCCCAGCCTGGCCGGCGCGGTCAGGCCGCGCGCCACCATGTCTTCCGCTACCGCGATGAAATCGTCGAAACCCACTTGGCGGTTCACGCCCTGCGCCGCCTGATGCCAGCCGGGGCCGAATTCGCCGCCGCCGCGGATGCAGGCCAGCGCGAAGGCGCCGCCGCGCTGCAGCCAGTGCGGGCCGAAGTTCTCCACGTAGTAAGGCATCATCGGCACTTCGAAACCGCCGTAACCGTACAGCAAGGTGGGCGTGGCGCCGTCCAGCGGCGCGTCGCGGCGGCGCACCACGAAGTAAGGGATACTTTCGCCGTCCGGCGCGCGCGCCTGCCATTGCTCGGCGACGAAGTCGGCCGGATCGAAAGCCTCCGGCTGACGACGCAGGCATTCCTGCTGGCCGCTGGCCACGTCCAGCCGGTACAGGCCGGTGGGGGTCAGGAAATCGCTGAAGCTGTAGCACAGGATGTCGCTGTCCCAGGGCTGGTCGGCGAACTCGATCACCCCGCCGCTGGGCGTGGGCAGCGCGCGCTCGCGCCAGAGGCCGTCGATCTTGTCGAAGGCCAGCAACCGGCTTTTGACTTGGTCCAACAGATTGACCACTACGCTGGCGCGCGTGGTCTCCACCGACTCCACCGCCAACCGAGGCTGCGGCGCCACCAGCAGTTGCGCGGCGATCCGCCCCTGCCGCAGCGGCTCCAGCGCCACCGCCAGCAGCGCGCCGGCCGGATAGCGGGTCCCGGCGGCGTCCCAATCTTCGGCCAGCTTAACGATCAGGTCGCCGTGCAGATAGGCTTCCAGCTCGGCCTTGGCCGGCAGCGGCAACGCGTGGGTCTCCAGCGCTTCGTCGATCAGATGATAGGTTTTGCTGTAGAAGCTGTCCGAGCATTCGATCAGGTCCAGCGTCGCGCCGTCGGCGTCGAGGAAGCGCCAGGCGGCCACCATCATCGCGTCTTCGCCGGCGGCGAACACCTGACTCCAGGCATGCTGCCCTTCCTCGCCGCGCTCCACCAGCCACACTTCGCGCGGATAACCGGAACGCGTCAGCGGCGCGCCAGGCCAGCCGGGGCAGGCCCAGGCGCTGTCCGGATCGCGCCAGGCCACATGGCTCTTGCCTTCCGGAAAACTGAAACCGTCCGGCCGCCACGCGCCGGCGGCCAGATCGTATTCGCGCGCGATGCCGGCGTCGCCGCCGCCGGCGGTCAAATGCACCATGGCCTGCAAGGGCGCCAGCGTGCAGTGGGACACGCCGTCCAGATACCAGTCCTCGTCGGCGGCTTCGGCCAGCGCGTCGATGTCCAGCACGGTCTGCCAGTCCTGCTCGACGGCGCGGTAGGCCGCCAGCGTGGTACGGCGGTAAATGCCGCGCGGATGGGCTTCGTCCTGGTGGAAGTTGTACAGCCAGCCCTCATGCTCGGCACAGAACGGGATCTGGCGGGTATCGCGCAGGTGGGCGAGGATTTCGTCGCGCAGGCCGGCGAAACGCGGGTCCGCGTCCAGCCGCGCCTGGGCGCGCGCGTTCTGCTCGGCCACCCATTCGGCGGCGGCGGGGTCGTCCAGGTTTTCCAGCCAGGCGTGGGGATCGGGAGCGTTATAGTCGGACATCGGCGTCATCACGGTTGCGGATCAATGGCCGCGAGGTTAGCACCCCGCGCCGCCAACGCCAAACTCGGCGCTAATCCACGCTCCGCGCGGCGGCCTTGAAACGGGCAATGACCTCCGGCGCGGTACCGCGATTGAAGGCGGCGTACAGGGCGCTGTCCAGCTGTGCCAGCTTCATGCCGCGCCGCACCAGCGCCGCGTCCAGCCCCAGAGACTTGAGCTTGCTGCGCATGCCGATCTCGGTGGCGGGCAGCAGGTCGCAGCGGCCGGACACCAGCTTCTTGACGTTGATGCTGGAATCGGAAGTCGGATCCAATCTCGGAAAGCCCTGCGTCTTCAGATACTCTTGCCGGTAATCCCCCAGCACCACACACACCGAGTAACGCTTGGCCGCCGCCAAGGTCGGCGCCTGGATATCCCGGCGCGACGCCAACTGATAGAAATACACGTCGGAATCCAGCAGCTTGACGGCGAAGTTCAGGTGCTTGAGCCGCTCCCGGGTTTTGGCGATGGGAAAGATCGCCGCGCCCGGCCGGGTCTTGGCCTCCTCGTAGGCCCGCGCCCACGGCACCGTTTCAATCCGCGACGGCGGCAGGCCGAGATGGTCCAGAATGGCCAAAACGGGCGCCACCGCCAGCCCGCCGCTGATCCGGCCGTCCGGACCCAGCTCCACATAAGGCGGATCGCCGCTGCTGAACAGCCTCACCTCGTCCAAAGAACCCGCCAAAGCGCCGCCGCAAGCCAGCGCGGCGCAGCAGGCGCTCAGCCATCGTTTCATCCCGCCTCCCTTTTCCACGCCGCAGCGGCTTATTTATAGCCGCCGGGCCTCCGTTCAGTCGGACAACACCCGTTGCAGCGCCTCCACCAGCCGATCCAGATCCTCGCGCCGCACCTGCCAGTGGGTGACGATGCGCATCAGGCCGCCCTCGGGCGGATTGGCCTTGACGCCGGCCTGGCGCAACGCGGCCATCAACTCGGCCACGTCGATGTCGGCGGTGAAGCGGAACCACACCATATTGATGTGCACGTCCTCCAGCTTCACCTCGACGCAGGGCAGCGTCGCCAGCCGCTCGGCCAAGTAGCGGGCGTTGGCGTGATCGTCCTTGAGCCTGTCCACCATCTCGTTCAGCGCCACGATGCCGGGCGCGGCGATGACCCCCGCCTGGCGCATGCCGCCGCCCAGCAACTTGCGGTTGCGGCGCGCGCGGGCGATGAAATCCGCGCTGCCGGCCAGAATGGAGCCCACCGGCGCGGCCAGGCCCTTGGACAGGCAGAACATCACCGTGTCGGCGTATTGGGCGATGTCTCGCGCCTCGCAGCCCAGATGGGCGGCGGCGTTGAAAATACGCGCGCCGTCCAGATGCACCGGCACATGGTGGCGGCGCGCCGCCTCGGCGCTGGCGGCCATCGCCTCCAAGGGAATCACGCGGCCGTTGCAGTGGGCGTTTTCCAGACAGATCAAGCCGGTGCGCGGCCAGTGGATGTCCTCGCCAACGCGGATGCGCTGCTCTATCGCCTCGGGCGACATCACGCCGTCCACGCCGACGATGGTGCGCAGCTGCACCCCGCCTATCACCGCCGCGCCGCCGGTTTCGTGCCAGACGATGTGGCAGCTTTCCTCCAAAATCACCTCGTCGCCGCGCTGGCAATGGGTGAAGATGGCCAGTTGGTTGCCGAAGTTGCCGGTGGGCACGAACAGCGCAGCTTCCTTGCCCAGTTTCTCCGCGGCCAGTTGTTCCAGCGCTTGCACCGTGGGATCGTCGCCGTAGACGTCGTCGCCCACCTCGGCGTTGAACATCGCCTCCCGCATCGCCGGCGTCGGTTGGGTCACGGTGTCGCTGCGCACATCAATCCATTGCATGATTAGCTCCTTCGCTAAGTAGAAATTTCGGGCCCTTGCCGCGGCAAGGTCAGGTAGGCGGCCAAGCCGGCCGCGACGCAGCGCGTCAATTCCGCCTCGTCCGGCGCGTCCTCCAGCGCCAAGCCGTGAATCAGGCTGTCCGCCATTCGCAGCAGGCGCGGCGCGCGCTCGGCGGGCAGGCCGCAACCGGCCAGCCACTCCGCCACGCAGTCCAGCAACGCGGCGTCCAGCGGATTGAACGCCGGCGGCAAATCAAACTGCGGCCACTCCCGCTCCAATACCCGATGCAGCCCGGGCGCGGCCAGATGCAGGCGCAGACAAGCGGACACCAAACACTCCAGCTGCGCTCGCCACGGCAGGCCGGCGCTCAAGCGCAAGGCCTCCCGCGCCGTGGTCAGGGTTTCCTCGCCGTGGCGGCCATGCAGCGCCGCCACCAGCGCCTGTTTATTGGGAAAGTACTGGTACAAAGAGCCGATGCCCACGCCGGCCAGCTCCGCCGCCTTATTGGTGGTCAGCCCGGCATAGCCTTCACGCTCCAGAATGCGAGCCGCCGCCTCCAGAATCGCCGCCACCACGTGGCGGGAGCGGGCTTGACCGGGTTGTTTTCGGGCTTGCGGAATCATGGGCATGCGACGGTCCGTAAGGGCGGAGGGCTTGCGCCGCGGCAACGGAGCCTGCGGCGAGAAGACGGTGACAAAGGCTTAGCAGAACACGAGTTTTACCCGCTGACAAGGGCGGATACATTGAAAGCGACTTCAACCCACCCTGAAAGCGGAACCATGAGCCAAAGCTACGCCTTCTTCGCGCTGCTGCGCGTCCATCCCAACTGGCTGCGCTTGAGCCGGCCGGAGCGCCGGCGATTCGAAACGGAAACCCTGCGTCCGATCTACGCGCGCTATCCGACGGTACGCATGCGCTGGTTCGACGCCGAGGCCTTTACCGCTCGCTGCAGCGACATCGCGCTGTTCGAAACGGAATCAATCAAGGATTTCTATTACCTGATCGACGCGCTGCGCGACAGCAAACTCCTCACCGAGCCTTACTTTGAGTTCGTCGACATTCTACCGGCGGTGGAAGACGGCTTCCGCGACTACGACGCGCAGCTGTCCTCGGGTTGAACCGGCAGCTCCGCCAGGCCGGCAAATACAAACGGCGACCTTGCGGTCGCCGTGTCGCTGCTGCGGGAGGCCGGGTTATGCCCGGCGAGTCCGGCCCGAACGGCCGGTGGGAACACTCTCAGATTGTCAGCAGTGGTTTAGTGGATTCGATACGATTGCTTGATCTCGCTTACGCGGCGCTCGGCCTGTTGAACGGTCAGCGGGCTCATGGTCACATGGGCGCCGCAATGGCAGCGCAACACGCTGTCGGGGTGCAGGGACTTGAGATGATGACGGATTTCATGGCCGCATTCCTCGCAGGCGACCACGACGGTGGCGTTGTAATGCTTGTCCAGATCAATATCGAATCTTTGCTGCTTCATGGGAATCTCCCTTGCGGTGACAAAGGCCGGCCGGCCAGAGGAAGAGCAGGAAGCGCTTCATGGCCGACCTGGAATGAAGGATAGCTCCGACGGCGAAAGGTTCCCAGCAATCAGCCACTTAACTGTGGTTTTTTTGACCGCGGGCAAGCGCCGCGTCGATGGCCGACGCACTGGCCAGTTGCCGGGCCTTGCAGTATCCTTCGCCGATTTGATTGTTGACGATTGCACGCATGGACACCCACAACGCAGATCTGGAACGCCGCTTCGGCGGCATCGCCCGTCTTTACGGGCAGGAGGCGCTGGCACGCTTTCAGGCAGCCCACGTTTGCGTGGTCGGCGTCGGCGGCGTCGGCTCCTGGGCGGTGGAAGCGCTGGCGCGCAGCGCCATCGGCAAGCTGACTCTGATAGACCTGGACAATGTGGCCGAGTCCAACACCAACCGCCAGTTGCCCGCGCTGGACCCCAACTACGGCATGGCCAAGGTTACCGCGCTGGCCGAGCGCGCGCGCGCGATCAACCCGGCCTGCCAGGTGATCGAGATCGAGGACTTCGTCACCGAGGACAATCTGGAGCAGCTGCTGGGCCAGGGTTACGATTTCATCATCGACTGCATCGACAGCCTGCGCATCAAAACCGCGATGGCGGCCTGGTGCGTGCGCCGTCGCCAGCCTTTCATCGTGTCCGGCGGCGCCGGCGGCCAGACCGACCCCACGCTGATCCGGGTGGCGGACCTGGGCGAGGTCACTTACGACCCGCTGCTCTCCAAGCTGCGCTACAACCTGCGCCGTCACCACCAGTTCAGCCGCGAAGCCGGCAAGAAGCTGCACGTTCCCTGCGTGTTCTCCACCGAACAGCTCGTTTATCCGGACACCTCGGAACAACAGGCTTGCGACGCGACAGCGGTGCGCGGCCCGCAGGGGCTGTCCTGCGCCGGCTTCGGCGCGGCGATGACGGTCACCGCCAGCTTCGGCCTGGTGGCGGTGGCTCAGACGCTGAAACAGTTGGCCAAGCCGCCCAAGGTCAAGCGCGGCTAAGAACCTGTTTAATGTCTGCTGCGCTTCGGCGGAATGGATAGAAAGGGGCGTTGAAACCTGCTTAGAAATGCTCATTTACCGTGTGTACACTCCGCTTTCTCAGCTGCTTTCGCCTTGTCCCGCCTTAGCTCGCGAGATCGTAAACACGTTCTAAAAACCATAGAAACACCAACCATGAAAAAAGCACCGCCTCGGCGGTAATGCCGTTCACTTAAGCAAGTGAACGGCATTTTTCATGGTGCGAATCTTGCTCATACTTCGCTCATGTTGACTCACTCATTTCCGTCCCTATGGTTGGCAAGGCTCACAAACACCCCGATTTCTCTGCCCTTTCTCAGAAAATTGATCCTCAATGGATCGTCCGCACTTGGCGTGGGTTAGCCCGTTATGCCATCGATGGCAGCACCCTCCGAACCTCCGACACGCCGGAAAATCGCCAGCACTTTGGTGCTCAGGTCTATGCCTCGGGCGTTGTGGCAAGCTACCCCC
>NZ_JAAOMA010000081.1:0-10684 GCF_011602385.1 Chromobacterium fluminis
CCCCTCCCTCCCCTCCGCCCACGAAGTCAAACCCACTTATCAGCTGGGACAGGCCATCGCCCAATTGCAGACGCTGCGCCAACAACACGCGGAGCTGGGCATGCTGGACGCGGTGATAGACGAGTTGAGCCGCTGCCATCAATCCATCCGCCAGATCGCCAGCCGCCACCTGATGGAGCTGGAAGCCGCCAACAATAGTCTGAGCGCGGCCCTGCAGTTGCTGTGGCAAGGCGAGGACGCAGGGGCTCACGGCAGCCATCTCGCCTTCATGCTGGAGCCGCTGCATGCGATGCAGGTGAACGCGGCCAGCGAGTTGAACCGCTTGCTCTGACAGCCTTGCCTCAAGACGCAAGCCAGCCCCGACGGCTCTCTCCGTCGGGGCTGGCTTGTTAACGCTGCGGTTAGACGAAACGCGACGCCTACACCGGTCCGCCGGTCATGCCGCCCGGCGCCGGATGCACGTGGCCGGCCAGGCTCTTGCCGCTGGCCACCACGTCGCCGCCGGCGTTGTTGAAGCTGCCGCCGCTCTGGCTGATATTGCCGGAGAAGCTGGCGCCGCTGCCGCCGGAACCGCTCAGGCCGCCCTGATAGGTGAGCAGGCCCTTGACCAGCAGGGTGCCGCTGATTTCCGTGGCCGGCGCGTCTATGCTGACCTTGGCGCCCGCCTTGAGGACGATTTCCGCCCCGGCTTCCACCACTACTTTTTGCACCCCGCCGCTGACGGTGAGCTGATGGGCGGCGCGGTCGTACTCCAGCATCGCGCCGTCGGCGAAGCGGCGATGCCATTTATCGACGCTGGCCACCGGCACCGGATCGGCGGAGGAGAAGATGGCGCCCAACACCACGCCGTCCTCGCCGCGGGCGTCCAACAACACCGCCACTTGTTCGCCGATGTCCGGCAGCCAGTAGTCCTTGTCGCGGCCGCTCTTGCGGCTGAGCACCGGCAGCCAGGCGGTGCGCAGCCGCCCCAGTTCCGGCAGCCGCACGCGCACGCGCTGAGTATTGGCATCCACGGCGGAGACGCTGCCGAACTTGAGGGTGGCCAACGCTTCCGGCAGGGGTACGTCCATCATGGCTTGTTCCTCTCGTTTGCTGTGTTTTGGGCCGCGCCGGCGCTCACCCGTTTCAGTTCCAGTTCGCAGACATAGCCGTCCTGGCGGCTGATGCGGTGGCTGGCGCGCTGGATCTGGTAACGGCCGGACAATTTGCCGAAACCGTCCAGATCGATATTGCTGCCGGCGGCCAGCTGCGGTGAGCCGTCCACGGTGATGGACATGCGAGTGCGCTCCAACTGGCGACGTTCCAGTTCCGCCGCGGCCATCTGCTCGGCCTGGCGCTTGCCGGCGGCCTTGCGGGTGAGCTTGACGATATCCGCGCTGCTGGCCTTGCCGCCCGGCGCCTTGGCGTCGGCGCGCACGCTGGCGGTGCGCAGCGCGCGCTTGGCCGGATCGTGATAGCTGACGTCCACCTGAGCCGGCACTTTGCTGAGCTGGTCCTGCGCCTGCCAGGCCATCAGCTGGGCCGGGGTGTAGCGACGCACGCTGGGGCTCTGCATCAGATCGCTTCGCTTCCAAAACACCAGCTTGCGGTTGTTGTCCATCACCTTGCAGACATAGCCGTGCTGGTCCGCCACCCGCTGCAGGAATTGCAGATCGGTTTCGTGGTACTGGGTCAGCCGGTCGATGCTCACCGTCTCGATCTTGCCCTGCAGCTTCATCCGGTGGCGCTTGGCGAGGCGCTGGGCCAGCGCTTGCAAGGTGATCTGTTCATAGGCGCGGCCGTTCTTGGTGCGCAGCGGATGCTGCACGCCGGTGGCCAGCGCGCGGATGCGCACGGTGGACGGCGGCGAGCGGTATTCCACTTCGTCGATGTCGAAGCTCCCCGCCGCCACCAGCGCCGCGCCGCGATAGCCCAGTTTGAGCGCCAGCGTGGCGCCTTTGTCCGGATACCAGCCGTCCAGCCAGCGACCGTCCACATCCTCCAACTCCACGTCCAGTTCGTCGGACTCGCCGCTCAGGTGGTCGGTATAGCTGACGCTGAGCGCGTGACGGGCAATGTCCGCGGTGATGGATTTGCCGTTGTAGCTGAGTTCGAAGGCCGGCGTCGGCACCTCCTGCGCGCGGCTGCCGCTCATGAGCGCCTCCACGGCGGCAATTGCTCCAGCGCCTCGCTGTCCGCGGCCTCCAGCACCGGAATGGCCAAGGTCAGGCCGGCGGGCAGGGTTTCGCCTATGGGGATGTGGGCGTTGTTGGCGATCAGCTGGGCCATTTGGCCGACATCGCCGTAATAGCGCCAGGCGATCTGGTCCCAGCGTTCGTTTTCTTGGGTCACATGGTTCAGGAACATGGCGTCACCTCAGGATGCGCCGCACCGCGGCCTTGGCGGCCAGGCCTGCCAACGGCTCGGCCAGTTCGCGCAAGGCCACTTCGGAGCGGCCGTTGATTTCTTCGCAGGCGGCCAGCTTGTCCAGCACCTGGCCGGCCGGGGTGCCTGTCAGCAGCCGGCCCATCGCCGTCATATTGAGCTTGGCCTGCTGCAGGCTCTGGCCCACGCGCACCGCGTCGCCGGCCAGCTTGCTGTATTGCTCGAACTTGGCCATTTGCTCGGCGCTGACTTGCAGTCCGGGCGCCGCCGCCTGCACCTCTTTGAGCAGGCCGGGCAGCTTTTCCAAAGCCGCGGCCGGGTCGCGACCGGCCAGCTGACGCAGCTCGCGCGCGGTGTTGATCACGGTCTTGACCTTGCCCACCACGCTTTTCACTTGAGCCACGGTCTTGGCCAGGCCGGCGATGTCGGCCTTGAAGCGTTCCAAGCCTGCCGGCAGTTTGAGCTTGCCCGCGGGCAGGCTGGCCGCGGCCTTGGCCAGCGCCGGCTTGGGTTTGGGCGGAGCGTCGCCGCCGAACTCGCGCAGGCTGAGCTGGGCCTCCACCGCCAGCAGGCTGCCGCTGCGGTCGGTCTGGCGACCGGTGCTTTGCAGTTCGGCGATGACGAAGCGGCCTTTGTAGTCGCCGTTGCCCAGCACAAACGCCAAGGCTTGGTGCTGCTGGCGCGCCGCCTGCAGCTTTTGCAGCTCCTCGTCCGGCTGGCAGTAGGCGGCGTGCAGCACCAGGTCGATGCGGATTTCGTCCAGCTTGTCGCCGACGAATTGCAGCACCGGCTTGCCGCCGATGCGGCCGTGTTCGGCGAAGTCGCTGCCGCTGCGCTGTTCCAGGCCGTCGAAATAACTGATCAGATCAAACTCGATATTGCCCAGTACCGCGTACATGGGTTGCCCTCCGAATGGGTGGAAAGAGAACCCGGCGCGCGAGCGCGCCGGGCTCCGCGACTCAAGCGCGGGCGCTGTAACTGCGCCGTTGCCTGTCCGCCTCGTAGCGCCGCATCAGGCGTTCGAACTCGGCGTAGGACAGCTGCACCGCCTGCTGCACCTGCTGCTTCACCGTGGCCGCCGCGCCGGCGGTGACAGTGATGTGCGGCGCGAAGGTGACGTTCATGCCGCCGCCGGCGTTCTTGGCCGGCGCCTTGGCCGCCGCGCCGCCCTGTTGCAGGCGTTGCAGCTGCCGAGCGCGCACTTCCGCCTGGGCGGACACCGAGACGCTGGCCGTCACTTCCGCGCTGACCCCGCCGCGCTTGCCCGCCGGCTTGCTGAAATCCACCTTGGGCGGCCGCGACGGCGGCTGGGTGGCCGCAGGCGGCAGCGCGGCGGGCGGCGGCTTGGCCTTGCCGGGCATGGGCGCGCCGTGGATGGCGTTGCCCACCTTGCCGCCGGCCCATTCCCCGGCGTATTTGCCGGCGAAGTGGCCGATGACGCCGCCCACCAGGGTGCCGACGCCGGGCAGGATCATGCTGCCGATGGCCGCGCCCATCGCCGCCCCGCCTATGGAGCCGCCGGCCTTGCCGCCTATCTTCCAGTACTCCTTGTTCTTCTCTGTCTGGCTGCGGTTGGACTTGCCGACGTTCCAGGCTTCCTGGCCGGCCTCCATCACCGTGATCACCGAACCGGCGATGCCGGCCTTGAGCAGGCCGCCGGTGCGCTTGAACACTTCCTTGCCGATGCCGAGGCCGGCCTTGGCCACGCCAACCCCCGCCTTCAACAAGGGCGCCGCCCGCTGGGCCGCCGCTCTGGCCAGCTTGCCCGCGCTCTGCGCGCCGGCCTTGGCCTTGCCCGGCAAGCTCTTGAGCCAATCCCCGGTTTTCTGCACACCGCCACGCAGCATGCCCGGCACCTGCTTCAGCGCATTGCCCAAGCCTTTGATTCCGGCCTTGGCCAAGGCCGCGCCGCGGCGGAACAGGTCGCCGATCCCGCCAGGCAAGCCTCGCCCCTTGGGCAGTCGCCGCGGACGCGGTCCCTGTTTGGGTCTGGGCTGTGGCTTCGGCCGTGGCTTGGGCCTGGGCCGCCGCTCCTTGCGGCCGCGCTCGCGTCTGTCGCCCTTTTTCTCCTTGTCGCGGCGCTCTTTCTTGCGGCGCTCGTCCCGATCCGGGTCCATGCTGTCGCCGGGCTTGTCGATGTCGCGCGTGGCCGGCTGGCAGCAACAGCAGCAGCACTTCTCGGGCTTGGCCTCCATGCAGTCGCCCGGCTTGTCGGCCTGGCTCTGAGTGGCGCCCGGCTTGTCTTCCTTGAACCATTCGCTGCCGGCGGCCCACAGCTTGCTCAGCAAGCCGCCCTTGGTGTCCTGATAGCGGCGCAGCGATTTGCCTACCTTGTCGCTGATCTCGCCGGCCTTGCTTGCGCCTTCCTCCAGCGCTTTCACCGAACCGAGTATGCTTTCCACGCTGGGCAGCTTGCCGCCCAGCAGCGGATTGAGCTTGCCGTGCACATAGCGCAACGCTTTATTGCCCATGCCCTGCGACAAGGTCTTGTGCACCGTGCCGGCCGCCTTGGCCACATCGCGGCTGATGCTGCCCACCTTGTCGTTGAATTCGATCAAGGGCGTGGCGTCCGGCGCCGGCAGGCCTTGCAATAGGCGGATGGCGGAGCGGATCTTGCCGCCGCCGGCCTTGCCCTTGGCCCCCGCGCCTCCCGCCTTGCCCGGCGCGGCCGCCTTGGCGCCGTCTTCTTTCAACAGCGCCTCGCTGGCGGCGGCGATCTTGGCCAGCACACTGCCCGGCGCATCGGCGTAACGACGCAGCGCCCGGCCCACTCTGGCCGCGCCCTTGGCGATGGCGTCGCCGGCGTCTCGAGTGCTTTCCAGCGCGCCGAGCATGGCGTCCACGCTGGGCAGCTTGCCGCCCAGCAGCGGGTTGAGCTTGCCGTGCACATAGCGCAGCGCTTTATTGCCCAGGCCTTTGGATAAGACTTCGTGGGTTTTGCCGGCGGCGTCGGACAGCCAGCGCGAGGACAACTGAACAGCGTCGGCCACGCCTATCCATCGCTGGATGCCGGGCGTGCGCAGACGCTTGAGAGTGGATTCGAGATCGGGAGGCGCGTCTTTGGATTTGCCGTCGCCGTCGCCGCGGGGAGTCGGCCGTTTTGGGCAGGTCGGCGGCCGAGGATTGCAGGTGGCGTCTTTTTGCCGCTCCTGGCTTTCCAGCACCCGCTGCTCCACTTCGATCACCGCCTTGACCTTCACCGAGGCCTGCAGCTCGACGCGGCACTTGGCCACCAGTTCGCTGACCTGAGACACGCCGGGCAGGGCGAGCTTGACGCCCTTGCCGCGTTTGACGCTGTCCAGCCAGGCGTCGTGCCGCTGACGCAAACGGTCCAGCGTCAGCTCCAGCTTGTGGTGGTCGCGCTCCAACTGCGGCAGATCCAGCGCGGCGAAAGCCTTGCGGGAACGCTCCACGCTGTCGCTCAGCTCGCGCTGGCGGTCGCGCAGGCGCAAGCTGGTCTTGCCCAATTCGTCCAAGGAGGCGCGGGCGGAGCGGAAGGCGTTGTCGAAGACCCCGGACAGCGTCGCTCCCACCTTAAGACCGATGAAAAACTCGCTTACCATGGTGTTAGCCTGTGAGAGTGAGGAGGAAGGGCCGCCAGGCCAAGGCCGGCAGCTCAGGGTGGGGCCGGCACTCGTCCTGACGGACGGGCCGGCCCCGGGCCGCGCGAACGCGCGGCTCAGGAAAAATCAGTCTCGATCCCGCTACTGCTGTTCGCGCTCGTGACGGCGCTGGACCTCTCGCTCCGCCACCTCGCACCAAAACCAGTAGTCGTCCATCGCCAGCGCGTCGATTTCCGACGGCGGCAGGCCGAGCACGGTCAGCAGCGCTTCGTCGAAGTCTTTAAGCGTCGTCGGAGACGCCCACCATGTCGCGAAAGCAGTCCGCCAGCGCGCGGCTGTCGGCGATGTCGAGCTGGTCGATGTCTTCCAGAGTCAGGCCGGTCATGCGCGCGAACAGAAAGTCCTCCTGGTCGGCGTCGTCCTGGCTGTGATGGCTGGCGGCCTTGAGGTCGGCGCGCTTCAGGCGGCTGATTTCCAGGCTGTCCAAACGTTCGCCGGCGGCATTGGTGAACGGGTATTTGAGTTTGATCTTCATGGGAGCTCCTTGGTCGCGGGCTACGTGGTTGATGAACTTCATTGTCCGGTTTACGGCCCGGCGGGTCTGTTAAAGCCCTTTAGGGAAAGGCTTGAAAGCGCCAGCCAGCTTGCCTACAAACTGAATCGCCGCGGCTCCGGCGGACCCGGCCAAGCCGGGCCCACCTTCATGGAAACGGGAGCTTGTCGACAAGCCGGCCGGCGGCCAGCCCTTCATCAGCCGCCGATGTTGCGGCGATACAGTTCCAGCATGTCGTTGCCGCCCACCCGGAAGATATTGGCCAGATAGTCCAGCTCCAGCACATCCTCGCCGTCCACTACCTGCTTGATGTAGGTGGCGGAGAAGGAGGAGCTGAAATCGGCGTTTTCATGCTGTTTATAAGTGCCCAGCGGGTTCTTCTTGAACATCACGGTGAGGAAGGTCACCAGGCTGACCTGCTGCAGGCGGCCCTGCGCGCCGTAGGTCTCGATGCTGGAACGGGCCTGCAACTGCACCGCCTGGAACGGATTGGCGATGATCTTGGCCACGTCCTTGTACAGCGAGTTCCACTTGATATCGCCCTCCAGCTTGTCGAAACCGGCCGGCAGTTCGATCTTGCCCACCATGCCCAGCGCCTTATGCTCCTGCATGATGGCGGACACGTCCGGCAGCTTGACCTCCTCGGCGCGGCCCAGCAGCGAGTTGCCGTTGATGTAGATGTTGGCGTTGGTGATGCGGTTGATTTCAATCTTGCCTGCCATGATCAATTGCCTCCCTTCAGGCTCAACAGGTATTCCGAGGTGATCTCGGTCTCAAAAGTCAGACGTTCCAGCGGCGGCGGCACCGTGTACTTGTAGCTGATCAGCAGGTGGCCGGCGGCCAGCTCGGTTTCCGGATTGCGCGCCGCGTCGAACCAGGCTTTGAAGCCCAGCAGCGCGCCGTCGCCGATCAGCTTGCGGCCGTAACCGTTCACCGATTCCACCAGCGCGTCGATGGTGGCCTGATTCAGCGGCATGTCGATGAACTGCTGGCTGAAATAGCGGATCGACTCATTGATCACATCGCCGGTCCGGCGCACGTTCTCAAAGTTGCGCATATGGCTGACGGTGGGCCAGGCGGCGGTGCGGTTGCCCCACAGACGGAAGCCGGAGCCAAAGCTGGAGAACACCGTGGTGATGCCCTGCTCGTTCAACAGGTTCACCTCGGACTGCGGATCGTCGATCATCGCGGTCAGCTGGCGCTCCACGCCGATGACGCCGGCCAGTTCCTGGTTGGAGCTGGACCACCAGAAGCCCTTGTCGTTGTCCACCTTGGCGCGCAGGCCGGCGGCGCGGGCCGACAGCGGCTCCAGGCGAGTGTCGTTGGTGGCCGGGTCGTACACCTTGACGTGCGGATAGCACAGGCGCACGCGGTCGCTGGAGGTGTTGAAGTTGATGCCGCCGGCCGGGCCGCGGCCGGCTTGCGCCTGGGCGAAACTGGTGCCGATGGGCGCGTCGACATAGGCGATGGCGTCCAACTTGTCGGCCATGGCCACCATGGCGCTGGCCACCGAGTTCTGGGTGCAAAAGCCCGGCGCGATCAACAGCTTGGCGAAGAAACCGAAGCGGTTATAGGTGTCTTGCAGCGCCTTCAAGCCGGTGCGGTTGCCGGCGGCGTTGACCGCGCCGATGATGTCGGCGGCGGTGACCTTGGCCGGGTCGGCATAATCGTAAGTGACCTTCAGGCCCGCGCCGGCGGCGATGGCGCCGTCTTTCAGACGGGTGATCTTGCCGTTGACCGCATCCAACAGGTAGTCGATACCGGGCACATAAGTCGTGGCTCCGTCCGCGCTCTTCACCATCACATTCAGCAACGCTGCCTTGGCGGTCTTGCCTTGGCCGGTGGCCGCGTCCAGCGTCACAACCTCGCTGGGGACCGAACTCTTATGCAGCACCGGGTCCAGCACATTGATCACCACCACGGTGCCGGCGCCGTGATCGTAGATCGCGTTCAGCGCTTGCGGAATGGTGAAGCCGGCCAGTTGCGGACCGAAGGCCGCCGCGTCTTTTTCCGACAAACACAAGACCGGGGTATTGGCCGCCTCCGGCGCCAACGGCGCAGTGCCGATCAGGCCGATCACCGCCGATTTGACGGTGCGCACCGGGCGCGCGCCGCGTTCGACTTCAATGGTTTCCACGCCATGCAGATAATTGGCTGCCATGCTCAAACTCCTTGTTCAGCGCTAGGGGAGATCGGTTCCGCCGCGGCCGGCAGCGGGCTCAGGTGCTGCAAAGCCAGCAGCATGCGGGTGTAATCGTGCTGCTCCGGCATGTCCACCTCGGCGCCGGGAAACAACATGATTTCCTGGCCGTCGGCCAGGGTGACGCCGCTGATCGGCCCGGAATACAAGTACTTCATGATTGCTCCTCCTTAGTGACTGCGGTTAACACAGGCTCATGTCCAATGGCCGCCTCCGCCACCTGCCAGGTGTCGGCGGCCAGCGAAATGACGTAACGGGCGATGCCGTCGCTTAAGCCCAAAAAAGTTTCGCTCGACAGGCAGACGGGTCGGCAATCCGGCGCGGGGAATCCCAGGCAGGCGCTCCGCGCCGCGTCCAGCGCTTCCGTATCGTTGACTTGCGCGCCGGCGCGCCGCAGCAGCAGCGTCAACTCCAGCTGCAGCGTGCGCTGCTGGCAAACGCCGGCCACATCGCGCGGCAAGGCGAATTGGCTGCCGCGATAGCTCAACAAGAGCGCGCCTTGCGGATGTTCAAGCCGGTAATCGGCCGGCGCGGCGCAATGCTCGACGCTCAATGACGGCAAAGCGCCGCGCAAACGCGCCAACAGCGCGTCAACGATTTGGGAAGTGCTGGCCACGGGCGGGCTCCTGGACATCGTGGGAAGAAAGGCGAGATCACTCGCAATGACGGTTGCCGACGGCGCCTGGCCATCGAACGAGGGCAAGGATGCGCCACCAGGGTCCTGGCGGTCTTTTAACGCGCTTTACAGAAAAGCGGCCGCCTGACGTTCCCAGCCGGCGCTGACACGCGTCATCCAGGCCGCGCGCGCGAAGATGACGATAATGTCCTTCATCGACACCGCCGCAAAAGGACAACGCCATGCAAGCACGCTTTCGCAGCAAAGGACCGGAACTGCTCGTAGATCTGGCCCAACACGTGGCCATGACGCTGAAGCAGCTCGCCAACACCGAGCAGCAACAAGCGGAGCAATTGGGCCAGGAAATCGCCGAACGCATGGCCAAGCACTGGGGCGGACAGAACATCTATTTCCCCATTGGTCTGTCCTATAAATCCTCCCAACGCGACCAGCAGATCTACCGCGAATTCACCGGCGGCAACCACGCCGAGCTGGCGCGTCGTTACGGCGTCTCCTTGCAGTGGATCTACAAAATCATCAAGACGGAACGCCAACGGGAGCAGGAACAACGCGCCAGCCTGGCCTGCTGAGCGCCCGCCCTTCTGGTCGCGCCAATGCAAAAAGCCGCTCATCCGGAACCGGAGAGCGGCTTTTGCCGTGCAAACTTTAAACAATACTGAATCAATAAACGTCTGATTTGTAATTTTTATAGATATTTACTATTAAACCCAGCTTTAACATATTAATTTTTTGCTGGAATCAAACTGGATACCGCCTATACCTAGAAAGCCACACCGCCACAGCGGCCGCCAGAGCCGTTGGGAACAAGCTTATCCGATCAAACGGGGTATCCATATGAAACAAACAGCGTCGCTTGCCGCCATGGCTTGCCTGTTGCTGTCGTCGGTCGCACTGGCCGACGGCGGCGTCATCATCTTCAGCGGCCGCATCGTCGAGGCCCAATGTCCGATAGCGCTCGACGCGCCCAGCCGCCTCAATGGCCCCAGCCGGCTGGAAGTCGGCAAATGCAAAGCGCCAGTCCACATCCAGGCCCTCGCGGCCAACGGCGAGAGCCTTCCCGTACGGGCCAACGCCGACGCAAAATCCAGCAGCCAGGCCGCCGCCAACGGCTACGACCTGGATCGCAGCGACAGCCAGCGCAGCTTCAGCATCGCCACGCCCAAAAACAGCCAGCGCGGCCAGTTGGTCGTCAGTTATTACTGAACTCTGGAAACGCCAAAGCCTCCCATGGGGAGGCTTTGCTGTGGCGCCGGCGGCGCAAATGCATAAAGCCCAGCTCGTATGAGCTGGGCTTCGCAATGGGGCGTCTGGCGGTGTCCTACTTTCACATGGCGAATGCCACACTATCATCGGCGCTAAGGCGTTTC
>NZ_JAAOMA010000082.1:0-10075 GCF_011602385.1 Chromobacterium fluminis
CGCGGTGGCTGCGCGCCGATCTGGTTATTCTGGACCGCAGCTTGCCGGACGGCGACAGCCTGCGGCATTTGCCCGGCTGGCTGGCGCAGAAAGCCTTGCCTGTGATCGTCCTGACGGCGCGGGTGGAGGTGGGCGACCGGGTGGCCGGGCTGGAGGCGGGGGCGCGGGACTATCTGAGCAAGCCCTTCGCCCATGCGGAATTGCTGGCGCGGATTCGCGCCCAGTTGCGGCCTTTGGGCGACGGCAGCCTGAGCCTGGGAGCCTTGAGCCTGCAGCCGGCCAGGCAATCAGCGAATTGGCAAGGACGGGAGGTGGCCTTGACGCGCACCGAGTTCGAACTGCTGGCGCTGTTGGCGCGCATGGCCGGGCGAGTGATGAGCCGCGACGAATTGCTGAACCAGGTTTGGGGCTATGAGCACTTCCCATCCACTCGCACCGTGGACACTCATATCCTGCAACTGCGGCAGAAACTGCCCGGCCTCGCCATCGAAACCGTGCGCGGCGTCGGCTATCGGTTGGAGAAGTCCTGATGCGGCGCGCATTGTGCTTGTGGCTGGCGCTGGCCGCGCCGGCCTGCGCCGATCCGCTGGCGGTTTTGAACCGAGCCTTGCTGGGGGCGGACGATGACGCCGCCTGGCGCGCGCTGTCCGAGAGCTGGCCGGCGCTGCGCAGCCAGGCGCAGCGGCAAGCCTGGACGCAGGCTTTGGCGGCGCTGAGCGCCGAGCATTGCGGCAAGGACGCGCCGTTGACGCTGCCGGCTTGGCTGCCGCGTTTGACGCTGGAGTTGGCGCAGCGCGACATGCCGCTGGCGCGCGCCTACCGGGTAGTGCTGAGCGGGCGCGGCGCGCTGGAGGACGCGCGGCTATTGGACGCGCAGGGGCATGATCTGTTGCGCGGCGGTTTGCTGGAGCGGGAGGACGGCCAAGGGTTTCGATTGGAAAGTGCGGATTTGAGCCGGCCGCTGGCGGCGGGGGCCTATCGTTTGCAGGTGAGCGCCGCCGGCCGGCAATGGCAGGCCGAGTTGGCGTTGCCGGAGGTGGCCAATCTGGACTGGCTGTCGCGCAGCCCGCTGGCGGTATCGCGTTTGCCGCCGCCGCGCGCGGCCTGCGCGCAGCCGTGGCTGGAGCAATCGCTGCTGCGGCGCAGCGATTACGGTTTTGTCTGGTGGCGGCGGCGCGAACTGGGCGAGGCGCTGCGTTGGCCGCCCGGCCGGGGCGAGCTATGGCAGAGCGTGGCCCTGGTGCGCGTCGAGGCGCGCGGTCAATTGGTGCTGAGGGTGGCGCACCGCCAGGTTGGGCCGCGCTGAAATCCTGACATTGGCCTGACAATCGCGACGGCCTTTGCCTTTCTAATCTCTTCATCTTGATTCGAATATGGAGAGTGCCCGCGATGCCGATATCCCCTCGTTCCCTTGTTTTTGCGCTGGCGGCGATGAGCCTGCCCTTAAGCGCCTGGGCGCAGATCCGCTTGGAAAACGCCCAGTGGCGGGTGGCGCTGGACCCGGCCACCCTGGCGGTGACCGCGACGCCGGCCGGACAGCCGCCGCTGGCGGTGTCAACGGGCGGCCCTGCGCGGGCGGTGGAGAACCTGAGCGCGGACGCGGCCGGCGCCGCCTGGTCCTGGGAGCGCAATCGTTATCGCTTGAGCGCGCGCCTGGACGGGCCGGACCTGACGTTGACGGTTCAAGCCGGAACCGGCGCCGCCGAAACCGTGCCGCTGCTGCGGCAGCCGGCGGCGGCGATGGGGCGCGGCTTGTTGCTGCCCTTGGCCGAAGGCAGCTATGCGCCGGCCGGCGATCCGCTGTGGCTGGATTTCCTGCCGCGCTTCGCCGGCGACGGGCTAAACACTTCGGAAAACCTCAGCCTGCCTCTGTGGGGCATGGATTACGGCGCAAGCAGCTTGCATTGGCTGCTGTTGAATCCCTTTAACAATCGTTTGAAGGTCAGCCGGGACGGCGCCGGTCTGGGGCTGGCGCTGAGTCATGATTTCAACGTCTTGAACCGACAGGAGCCGATGACGCTGCTGCTGCATCTGGCGGACGGCGACCCCTTGGCAGGAGCCAAACGTTATCGGCAATGGTTGATCGGGGAGGGGCGTTTCGAAAGTCTGGCGGACAAGATGCGCGCGCAGCCGGAAACCGCCAAGCTGGTGGGCGCCAGCCATGTCTATCTATGGGGCAATGATTTACTGGGCGCGGCCGATGTGCGCGACTGGGGGCGTTGGGTGAGCCTGTTGCGAGGCGACAGCGCGCTGGCGCGGCGCTTGAGAGGGCGCTTCGACGCGGAAGCCGTTGCGACGCTGCGGACGGTTTCGCCCCAGCCGGATGCCTACCAGCGCCGGGTCTTGTTGGCGGCTTTCAATCAGGCGGCCACGGCGGAGGCGCGCGCCGCTTGGCTGAGCGCCGCGCCGGAGTGGAGCAAGCTGGCCGCGCCTTACCGCCGCTTGCGACGCGAGGTGAGAGCGGTGTTCGGCGCGGCCTTGGGCAAGCCGGATGATTGGGGCGGCAGCTTATCGCTCCGCACGCTCCGGGCATTGCGCGCGGCCGGTCTGGAGCGGCTGTGGCTGGGCGTGGACAATTGGGAAGGGGGCTTGTGGCAGCCGCAAGCGATGAAGGAAGGCGTGCGCGCCGGCTATCTGATGGCATCCTACGACTCCTACGAAACCGCCTTGCCGCCAGGGAAGCGCGAAGACTGGCTGACGGCGCAGCAGGGCGCCGCCGCGTATCGAGACTGCGGCATTACCTTGGCCAGCGGCCGGCGCAAGAGCGGTTTCCAGCAGTCCGGTTATTACACCAATCCGGAGTGCGTGCGGCCTGTGTTGCGTCAGCGCAGCCAGGCGCTGCATCGGGCGTTGGGTTTCAACAGCTGGTTTCTGGACGCCTACGCTACCGGCATGGTGTTTGACGATTACACGCCGGGCCGGCGCATGAGCCAGGCCGGAGTGGCCGCCGGCAACGAACGCAGCATGGCTTGGGTGCGGGATCGTTTCGGCGTGCCCGTGGGCTCGGAGAACGGCAACGCGGCCACCTCGCGAGGAATCGCCTTCGCGCACGGCATGCAGGTGCCGGTGCTGGGCTGGGGCGATCCCGATTTGCAGAAAAACCCCAAATCGCCGTACTTCCTGGGCCGCTGGTTTCCGGCGAATCAGCCCGAGGTGTTTTTCCGGTCCGTGCCCTTGAAGCAACCTTATCTGAATATTTACTACCAGCCGCGCTACCGGCTGCCGCTCTACCAGGCGGTGTTCCACGACTCCATCGTCACCACCAATCACTGGCTGTACGACAACCTGAAGTTCAGCAACGCCTATGCCGATAATCTGTTGGCGCAATGGTTGTACAACACGCCGCCGCTTTGGCATGTGAGCGCGGAGAGCCTGGAGAAGCGGCTGCCGCTGATGCGTTGCGCCGATCAGGTGTTCCGACCGCTGCACCGGCAACTGGCGACCCAGGCCATGATCGGCTTTGCCTGGCTGACGCCGGATCGCCTATCTCAACAAACCCGTTTTGCCGACGGCAGCCGGCTGACGGTGAATTTCAGCGCGGAGCCGCGCGTTCTTGAAGGGCGCGAGTTGGCCGGCCAGGCGATGCGGGCGCAGTTGGCCGGACAGCCGGAACGCACGGTTACTTTAAAGGCTTGCGGACCGGGTCTTGCGTTATGAGCCGGCGCTTGGCCCTGCGCTCCACAGGCATGAGTTAAACGCATTGATTTAATCGTCTTGCTGATTTTTACACATGTCATGAAAATGTTGCGCAGCGCAGCACATTGGCAAAAAGGCAACGCGTCGCCGCGCTGGCCACCGTGACGGTCCGTACTTGCTCATGAAGTGGAATCCTTTGCCGGCGGCCTTTTCGTGGGGAGTGGGCGCCTCGCTTTCCGCTTTGGAAGCCGCCATGAGCGGAAGGGCCGTATGTGACAAATCATGATGTTGATTGACCGTCTGTAATAAATGCTCCAAGCATCGTGTCAGGCCATATGACAAATAGTCTGTGGCTGGATGATCTGCTGAAAGCGTGTCTAGAGAAGCGCGCTAAGCAGGTTAGACACATGACTGGAGAAATCATGAGAACTAGCAAGAAGAAGTTGGTGCTAGCCTTGGCCCTGGCAGGCCTGGGCGGCCAAGCCGGCAGCGTTTGGGCGGCGGAGTCCAGCAGCGGCACCCTGGATCGGGTGGAAATCACCGGCTCCAACATCAAACGCAGCATCAAGCAAGAAAAGGCGCTGCCGGTGACGGTGGTCCGCACTGAGGAAATGAGCAAGCAGGGCTTCACCACGGTGGAGCAGGTGGTGAATTCGCTGGCCAGCAACCAGTCCAGCATGGTGGGCGCTTCGTCGGTGCAGACGGTGTCGGGCGGCGCTTCCTACGCCAGCCTGCGCGGTCTGGGCTCGCAGTACACGCTGGTGCTGCTGGACGGCCGCCGCGTCGCCAGCCAGGCGATTGGCGGCTACGCCACGGATTTGAACGCCATCCCGCTGTCGGCGATCGAGCGCATCGAGGTGCTGCGCGACGGCGCCTCCGCCATCTACGGCACCGACGCCATCGGCGGCGTGATCAACTTCATCACCAAGAAGAGTTACCAAGGCGTGACGGTGGCGGGCGAACTGGTGTCCACCGACCATAAGGGCGGCAATACCGGCAGCGCCAGCATCACCGCCGGCATCGGCGATTTGAGCAAGGACGGCTACAACGTTTACGGCTCCCTGAGCTATCAGAAGCTGGACGCCATCACCACGCTGAACCGTTCCTTCGCCAATAAATACCTGACCGCGGACAACCTGAGCGGCCGGGTCTTCCCGTCCAACTTCACCTACAAGGGCAACGCCTACAACCCGGCGGCGCCGAATTGCAAACCGCCGTACGCCAAGCCGATAGACGCCAACTCCTGTGGCGAGAACGCCAACCTCTACATGGACTTGACGCCGGAGGTGGAGCAGCTGACCGCCTTCGTCAAGGGCACCAAGCAGATTGGGGATCACACCCTGTCGCTGCAGTACATGGGCGCGCGCAACCTCAGCACCACCCATATCTCGCCGGCGCCGCTGGCCAAGATCGCCACCCTGAAGGCGGGCGACAAGTATTACCCGACCCATTTGCCGGACGGCACGCCCACCGACGGCAGCGATGTGGTGATCAACTCGCGCTCGGTGCCGTTGGGGCCGCGCGTGACCGAGAGCCTGTCCACCACGCAGCGGCTGGCCTTCAATGCCGAAGGTTTGCTGGCGGGCTGGGATTACCGTGGCGGGGTGGCCTACTCCGAGAACAAGACCACCATCAATTACAAATCCGGCTATGTGCACGGCGACAAGATCGCCGCCGCCTTCCAGGACGGCACCATCAACCCCTTCGGCGATTCGGCGCCCGGCGCCTGGCAGAGCACCGAGCTGAAGGGCGACGGCTGGATCGCCAAGTATCAGACAGTGATGGCGGATTTCAAGGTCAGCAAGGAGGTGTTGCAGCTGCCGGCCGGCATGATGGCGACGGCTTTCGGCGTGGAAACCCGGCGCGAGAAGTTGGACAGCCAGATCCAGGACATCGCTCAGTTCGCGTTGGGTTCCGGCATTGCCGACTCCAAGTCCACCAGCGGCAGCCGCGGCGTGACCGCGGCCTATGTGGAAGCGGATATTCCGATTTTCAAAAACTTCGACGCCCAGTTGGCTGCGCGCTACGACCGCTACACCGACTTCGGCAGTTCTTTCAACCCGAAGATCGCCGTCAAGTACCAGCCTATCCCGCAGGTCTTGTTCCGTTCCTCGGCCAGCAAGGGCTTCCGCGCGCCGACGCTGTACGACGTGTTCACGCCCAACAGCAAGACCTACACCGCCAACAAGTTCAACGACCCCTTGCGCTGCCCGGGCGGCACGCCGGCCAACGGCGGCAACAAGGTGGACGATTGCAACACTCAGTTCGAAGCCTTGCAGGGCGGCAACAACAATTTGTCGCCGGAGAAGGCCAGCTCGCTGACCTTTGGTATCGTGATCGAGCCGATCAAGGAAATCACCGCCAGCGCCGACTTCTGGTGGACTACGGTGAAGGACACCATAGGCGCGCTGGATCCGGGCGTGATTTTCGCCGATCCGGGCAAGTACGCCGATAAGTTCGTACGCAACGCGGACGGATCGCTCAACCATGTGATCACCACCACCCAGAACCTGGGCACCCTGAGCGCGGCCGGCGTGGACATCAGCCTGGCCTTCCGTCTGCCCAAGATGGCCTGGGGCAATTTCAGCGTCAACTTGGACGGCACCTACACCTCCAAATATCAGCAGCAGATGGAGCCCAAGGGTCCGTATCTGAGCTCGCTGGGCGGCTGGTATCAGAATATTCTGCAGCCGACCTTGCGCTGGAAGCACAGCCTGGCGTTCAACTGGGCACAGGGGCCGTGGAGCGGAGTGTTAGTGCAAAACTACTCGTCCGGCTACACCGACCTGAATCCCAACGATGAAGGCCATAATGTGCGCCCGTACTCCAACTGGAACCTGTCCGGCAGCTATGTGTGGGACAAGAAGCTCACCATTACCGCCGGCATTCGCAACCTGTTTGACCAGGAGCCGCCGTTCAGCAACCAGACCAAGACCTTCCAGTACGGCTTTGACCCGGTGGTGGCGGATCCGGTGGGACGCGCTTATTTCCTGAAAGCCAACTACAAGTTCTAAGCCTCACCAAAGCGGTTTGATCAAGCCCCGTCGCGCCGTTTGGCGCGGCGGGGCTTTATGTTTTTGGAATAATTTTGCTTGTATGGAAGGGAGTAGACGGGCGTGGCTTTGATTATGGGATGGCGAATTTTTTCATACCAGCCATTAAAAAAACGAATGCATAAGTTTTTGCAAAATTAGCCTAGTCTGAAATTCTTGTACAAATTTGTCGTGAAAATGCAAAAAAGCAACAATGGCAAGTTGTGTCCACCATAAAAAATGACATGGAATTAGCAGGGTCTCGTAAAAGCTGCTGGCAAAAATCAGGGGCATAGTCTATTGATTTTCAAGCGCTAACATGATTTTTACGCATTTCTCCGTCAAACGGGGCGTTGGAAAGAGCCGCCGGACACCACGGATCGTCCCTCAACAAATATTGACGAGAAGCAACAATCCTTAACACACTCGAAACACGGTCATGACGTTCGATTGTCGACGACCTGCAGTATCCAGCAAACGTTCGACAGAAGCGCTGCTGGTTTCCGTGTGCAGTTAAGGAGAAATCAAGTTGAGAAGTCAAAAGAAGCAGCTAGTGCTTGCCCTGGCCTTGGCCGGCATGGCGAGCCATGCGCCGTTCGCATTCGCCGCTGAGGCGAACTCCGGTCAGCTGGATCGGGTAGAGATCACCGGTTCCAACATCAAGCGCAGCATCAAGCAGGAAAAGGCGCTGCCCGTCACTATTCTCAAAACCGAAGATCTGGCCAAGCAAGGCCTGACCACAGTCGAGCAGGTGGTCAACAGCATCGCCGCCAACCAGTCGTCGCAAGGCGCCAGCGCCTCGGTCGGCGCGTCCTCCGGCGGCGGCTCTTTCGCCAGCTTGCGCGGCCTGGGCAATCAATACACGTTGGTGCTGCTGGACGGCCGCCGCATGGCCAATCAGGCGATTGACGGCACCTCCGCCGACCTGAACGCCATTCCGCTGTCCGCCATCGAGCGCGTGGAAGTGTTGCTGGACGGCGCCTCCGCCATCTACGGCACCGACGCCATCGGCGGCGTGATGAACTTCATCACCAAGAAGAGCTTGAAGGGCTTCAGCATCGGCGGCAGCCTGGCCAATCCGCAGCACGGCGGCGGCGATGAAAAGCGCGTCAACGCCTCCTACGGCATAGGCGATCTGAACCAGGACGGTTTCAACGTCTACGGCGCCATCGACTACCTGAAGCAGGATATGGTGATGGCGGGCCAGCGCGACTACGCCCATCAGGTCAACAAATTCACTGGCACCAGCGCTAGTGCATGGCCGGGCAATTATATCGATGGCGTCACCGGCAAGTGGGTGGCGCCGTCCGCTCCGAATTGCCGCCCGCCGTTTTCCCAATACGCCAGTGACGCTAAGCAGGGTAGCCGATGCTTGGAGTACTACTCCCTGTATCCCAGCATCATCCCGCAGGTGGAGCAGATTTCCGGGCTGATCAAGGCCACCAAGCGCATTGGCGACAACCACGAGCTGTCGCTGCAGTACACCCGAACCGAAACCATCACCACCGCGCAGAACGCGCCGCTGCCGACTGCCGGCGACATTACCCGCGCCAACGTGGTGGACCCGGGCAAGCGCGACAAACTGTATGTGCGCACCATTCCGCTGGGCAATCGCGAGACTGAGGCCAACTCGGTGACGCAGCGCCTGATGCTGAATATGGAAGGTCTGATCGCCGGTTGGGATTACCGCGCCGGCATCGGCCGTTCGGAAAACCTGATCAAGGAAAACCTGACCTCCGGCTACGTCAGCAAGAGCAAGATGCAGTCCGCGGTCGATAGCGGCGCGTTGGATCCGTTCGATCTGTCCGGCAATAATCTGGCGGCATGGCGCTCGGTGGGCATGACCGGCCAGACCAAAGAAGCCAAGTCCACCATCGACATGGCCGACATCAAGGCCAGCCGCGAAGTGTTGCAGCTGCCGGCCGGCATGTTGGCGATCGCGCTGGGCGCGGAAGTGCGCCGCGAGTCCTTGAGCACGATCTACAACAAAGCGGTGACCCGCGACGCTTTGAGCACAGGCCAGGACAAGACTGAAGATTCCAGCGGCAGCCGTTCAGCCTACGCCTTCTACGGCGAGGCGGATATTCCGGTACTGAAGAACCTGGATGTGCAACT
Organism: Chromobacterium fluminis; assembly: GCF_011602385.1. Classification (NCBI taxonomy): domain Bacteria; kingdom Pseudomonadati; phylum Pseudomonadota; class Betaproteobacteria; order Neisseriales; family Chromobacteriaceae; genus Chromobacterium; species Chromobacterium fluminis. Next base: position 8,784 of record NZ_JAAOMA010000082.1, read on the forward strand.
GGCCGCGCGTTACGACCACTACAGCGATACCGATAGCTCGCTCAACCCGAAAGTCGCCTTCAAGTTTCAGCCCAGCTCGCAAGTGATGTTCCGCGGCTCGGCCAGTACCGGCTTTCGAGCTCCGTCGCTGTACAATATCTACCGACCGAACCAGCTACAGCTAACCCGTAGCTATGTCGATTATGGCGCTTGCCCTGACGGAGTGAATCCGGTACCAGGCGCGGATAGCTCGGCCTGCTCTGATATGCAGCGCAATAAGCGTATTGCTGGCAACAAGAAGCTGGAGCCGGAGAAGTCGTCCTCGCTCTCCTTTGGCATGGTGATCGAGCCGGTCAAGGACTTTACCGCCAGCGCGGATTTCTGGTGGACCATGATCAAGGGTCAGATCAATATTCTGGATGAAAGCGCCATCTTTGCCGACCCGGCCAAGTACGCGAATCGTTTTGTTCGCGACAGTAGCGGTAATCTGTCCTACATCATCGACGACTACGACAACCTGGGCAATCTGAGCACCGCTGGCGTCGACATCAAGCTGAACTGGGTATTGCCCAAGACTTCGGTTGGCACTTTCACCGCGACGTTGGACGGCACTTATCTGTCCAAGTACTCCTATCAGACCGAGAAGAACGGCCCGTATTACAGCAACCTGGGTACTTTCCAGGATGGTGGCCCCACCTTCCGCTGGCAGCACAACCTGACCCTGGGCTGGTCCTATGGTCCGTGGAGTACGATGTTGGCGCAGAACTACAAGTCCGGCTACACCGATTCCAATCCCTACCTGAAGCAGGGGCAGCCTTTCCATCAGGTAAGACCGTACTCCACCTGGAATCTGTCCGGCTCCTATGCCTGGAACAAGCAACTGACCGTGACCGCCGGCATCAAGAATCTGTTCGATCAAGAGCCGCCGTACTCCAACCAGATGACGCGCACCACGCAGCAGAACTACGATCCGCGCTTTACCGATCCGATGGGACGTTCCTTCTTCCTCAAGGCTAATTACAAGCTCTAAGGCGGCGGGAAACTGGATGGGGCGGACTGGGGTCCGTCCCGTTCTCGGGCCCGGCGGCGCGCCGCCGCCGGGCGAATCAGAAGACAGTGGATATAAACATGACGAGCATCACAGCCAGAGGAATCGGCGGTCCCCCGCCCAAGCGCCGCATCGCGGGCTTGGTCGGCGTGATCGTCTTCCATGCACTGTTGATCTACGCGCTGGTGTCGGGCCTGGCCCAGGGCGTGGTCAAAGTGATCCAGCAAAAAGTGGAAGTGGCGGTCATCAGCGAACCGCCGCCCCC
>NZ_JAAOMA010000083.1:0-10074 GCF_011602385.1 Chromobacterium fluminis
TCCTGGAAGATCATCGCGATGTCTTTGCCGCGCAGCGCGCGCATCTCGGCGCCGCCGGCCTTGAGCAGATCCCGCCCTTGCAGCAGGATCTGGCTGTCCGGGTGGATGCTGGCGTGCTGCGGCGACAACAGGCGCATGATGGCCATGGAGGTCACGGATTTGCCGGAGCCGGATTCGCCCACCAAGGCCACGGTGCGCTTGGCCGGGATGTCGAAGCTGACGCCCTTGAGCGCCTGGAATTCGCCGCCGTTCTCCTGGCGGAACGCCACTTTGAGATTGCGCACCGACAGCAGGGTCTGGTTTTGGGTCATGGTTTGTTCTCCCCCACTCACTTCACCGCCGCGCGCGGGTCCAGCGCGTCGCGCAGCGCATCCACCAACAGGCTGAAGGCGGTGACCAACAGCGACATCGACAAGGTAACCGCCAACATTTGCCACCAATAGCCCTGAATCAGCTCGGTGGGGGCTTCCGCCAGCATCGAGCCCAGGCTGACCTGGCGCACACCGACGCCGAAACCGAGGAAGGACAGAATGGCCTCGTATTTGATCAGCGCCACGGTGAGCAAGGAAAACTGCACCAGCAACAGGTGGGAAATATTGGGCAGGATGTGGATGAACATCTTGCGGGCGTTGCCGGCACCGATGGCGTCGGCGGCCTGCACGTATTCGCGGCCCTTGAGTTTCAGGTATTCGGCGCGCACCAGGCGGAAGCTGCCGGTCCAGCTGGTCAGCGCCATCACCGTGACGATGGTGGTGATGCCGCGGCCGGAAACAGCGGCGAAGGACAGCAGCAGCAGCATGTCCGGCACCGAGGTGAACACGCTGTAGAACCAATTGAGCGCATCGTCCACCCGGCCACCGAAATAACCGGCCGCCGCGCCCAGCGCGCAGCCCACCAGCAAGGCCGCCACCGCGCCGAACACGCCGACGAAGATAGAGGTGGAGGTGCCTTTCAGGGTTTTCTCTATCACGTCGCGGCCGCGCAGGTCGGCGCCGAAGGGCAAGCTGGCGTGCTTGGCCGGCGCGGTCTGCGCGTATTCGCCCACGTGCTGCCGCGCCTGTTGCAGCTCCCGGCCTATCGGGTCCTCCTCCGGCGTCATGGTGACAATGGGGACGGACGCCTGGGCGGGTTTGGCCGGCTCCGGCGGCAACACGTCGTCGGCGGAGGCCTGCACCCAGCTGGGCGGCGCGTAGGGCACGGCGATTTCGTCGGTCCAGCCGCCGCCCACCAGATTGAACCAGCCGCCCACGGCCAGCAGCAGGTAGACCGCCACGATCCACAGCGAAACAAAGCCCACTTTCTTGCGTTTCAGCCTTTGCCAGCCCAGCGCCCACAAACCGCGCGAGGGGGCGGCCGGCGCTGCGCCGGCGCTATTGTGCAATGTCGTCATCTCCAGCCCTCTCTCACTTGAGCTGCACGCGCGGGTCGATCAGCTTGTAGACCAGATCGCCCAGCAGATTGAACACCATGGTGGCAATGGCGATATAAATGGTGATGGCCTTGATCACCGGGAAATCGCTCTTGTTCACCGCCATCACCACTTCATTACCCATGCCGGGAATGCCGAAGAAGCTTTCCAGCACCAGCGCGCCGATCAACATATAGGGCAGCGACATCATCACGCTGGTCACCACCGGGATCAGCGCGTTGCGCAACACGTGCTTGAGCATCACCGTGCGCTCGGACAGGCCCTTGGCGCGCGCGGTGCGCACGTAGTCTTGGCCGATTTCCTCGACAAAGAAGCTGCGGTAGAAGCGGATGTCCGGCCCCAGGGACACCATCAGGCCCATCAGCAGCGGCAGCGGCACGTAGACGAAGAGGTTGATCCAAAAGGAGTCCCCCCAACCGCGCACCGGGAACCAGCCCATCTTGAAAGCCAGGAAATACTGGCCGGCGATGATGTAGACCAGCGCGCTGACCGACATGGCCACGGTGCAGGCGATGGTGACGATGTGGTCGGTGAGGCCGCCGCGGAAATAAGCGACCAGCGCCGCCAGCGGGATGGCGATCAGCAGGTCCACCACCAGCATGGCGCCGGTCAGCGTCAGCGAGGGGCCGACGCGGCTGCCGATGATGTCGGCCACCGGCTGCTGGGTGGACCAGGAGGTGCCGAAGTCCAGCGTCAGCACCTGTTTGACGAAGATCCAGAACTGCTGCGGCAGGCTCTGGTCCAGGCCCAGCTGGGCGCGGATATTGGCCAGCACGTCCGGCGTCAGGTGCTTGCCGGCCAGCACCAGCGACGGGTCCCCGCCCACCAGGGTGAACAGGATGAAAACCAGCAGCATGACGCCAAACAGGGTTGGAATCATCTGCAGGATGCGACGGATGATAAAAGCGGACATGATGTTCTCCTCGCCTGCCGCTTACTTCTGCACGTCCAGGAAACGCCAGATGTAGTTGTAGTTGGGATGCAGCTTGGCGCCTCGCACCCAGGGCTGGATCAGCGTGTTGCGGAAACGGATGTCGCTGAAGGCCCAGGGGGTGTCCGCCATCACGATTTTGTTCATCGCGTCGTACAGCCGGTTGCGTTCCGGGCCGTCCTCCAGATTGCGAGACTGCTCGTACAGCCGGTCATAGCGCGAGGACTGATAGCAGGCGTAGTTGACGCCGCCGGTATTGGGGCCGTATAGCAGCTGGACGAAGTTTTCGCCGTCCGGGAAGTCCGCGATCCAGGCCGCGCCGTTCATGCCGAACTTGCATTCGCGCTGCGCCTTGATCTGTTCGTTCCACTGCATGACGCGGAAGTCCACGCGCACTTTGATCAGATCGAAGGCTTTTTGCCAGTACTCGTTCCATTGCTTGTCGATGGCGGTGGGGCCGGTCAGGAAGTCCACCACCAGCGGCGCGCCGTCCGGCTGGCGGCGGTAGCCGTCCGCGCCCTTCTTGTAGCCGAAGCGGTCCAGCAAGGCGTTGGCCAGCGCCGGGTTATAGGGGAAGGCGCCGCGGAAATCCGGGTTGTGGCCGGCCACATTGGGCGGCACCACGTACTGAACCTTGACCGCCTGGTTGCGGCGGATGTCGCGTATGGTTTCGTCGGTATTGAAGGCCATGGTGATGGCGCGGCGCAGCGCGATTTTTTCCTTGCCGTAGCCGCCCACCACCGGGTCCTTCATCCCGAAGGCGTAAAAGGTGATTTCCTCGTCCAGGCTGCGCAGCAGGCGTATACCCTGCCGCTGGAGGTCCGGCTTCAGTTCGGCCCGCCACGGGTTGGAGGGGTCCATTCGCAGCAGTTGCCGGATCAGCGGCTGGGGAATGCCCACCAGGTCCAGCTCCGCGCTCTTGAACGCCAGCCAGGTGGGTTGTTCCTCCTGGATCACCGACACTTCGATGCGGCCGATCTGCGGGTAGCTCTTGCCGTTCATCTCGCGGGCGACGCGTTGGTCTTCCGGGTCGCTGCCCGGCTGGTAGTTGAAGGTCTGCTTGCGGAAATTGGGATTGGCCACCAGCGAGATGTGGGTGCCGGGCTGCCATTTGGCCAGCATATAGGGGCCGGTGCCCACCGGGTGGGCGTTGGTGTTGCTGCCGTAGGCTTCCACCGCCTCGCGCGCCTGACCTTGCACGAAGGGCGCGGCCAGGATGTATTTCAACGCCGGATAAGGCTGGATCAGCTTGAGTTGCAGGGTGTAGCGGTCCAGCGCGCGCACGCCAGCCACCGGCGCGTCATAGTTGATCTTGCCGCCGGCGGGCTTGGCCCAGGCATCCAGACCGACGAACTTGCCGGCCACCAGATCGCTGATCGGCGAGGCGACCGCCGGATCAATCAGCCGCTTGAAGGCGTAAACGTAGTCTTCCGCCGTCAGCTCGCGCTTCTTGCCTTTGAAGGCGGGGTCCGGCGCAAAGTACACGCCTTTTTTAAGGGTGAAAGTGTAGGTTTTGGCGTCGGCGCTGACCGTGGGCATGGCGGTGGCGACATTGGGCACCACCTTGACCGGCCGCGCCAGGTAGTCGAAGGTCAGCAGCGGGTCGAAGATGTGTTCGATGATGGCGCCGGAATAGATATCCGAGGTTTTGGACGGATCGAAACCGGTCTCCGGCGCATTGAAGGCCACATGCAGCACCTTGTTCATGTCCGCGGCCTGCGCCGACATCCCTCCCCACGCCATCAGCGCCAGCAGCGCGCATCGCTTCAGGCTCATGATTTTCTCCTTTGTTGTCGCTCCGGCCTGGCGTCTTGCGCCAGCCGATTTTTATGTCGCCGTTTTAGCGGCTCTTGGAACGTGTTTACGATCTCGCGAGCTAAGGCGAGACAAGGCGAAAACAAGCGAAAAAGCGGAATGTACTCGTGGTACATGAGCATTTTGAGCTTGGTTTTAACGCCCATTTCTATCCATCCCGCCGACGCGCAGCAGATAGTAAACAGGTTCTTAACACTCATGAACAAGGTGCGCCGGCCTGGCTTGTTGACAAGCGGCAGCGGCGACGCCATCGTAAAAGCATCCCTTCGAACCACCTCAGGCGGACGCAGTCTCTCTCCGCCTGGCACATTACTCAGGAGCGCCTCATGAAAACAACGCTAGCGCTGTCCCTGCTGGCCGCCAGCCTGCTGACCGGCTGCGCCACCCAGGCGGGTTACGCGCAAAAGGTCTACGGCTGGCAAGGCCGCGACGTCAACGAGATGCTGGCGCAATGGGGCGCGCCCACCAGCCAGCTGACCATGCCCAACGGCAATCAGCTCTACACCTACCGCAGCGCCTACAGCCAGGAAATGCCCTATCAGGGCGGTTTCTACAACTACCCTTGGGGCTTCAGCGGCGGCGGTTCGGTGTATTACCGCTGCACCACCAACTTCGTCGCCGACCCCAAAACCCATACCATTCAGTCGGTGAGCTTTGAGGGTAATGACTGCGTGGCGCCGCCTAAAAATTAAACGCCGTCCTCGCCAAAAGAAAGAGCCTGCGCAAACGCAGGCTCTTTTCGTTTCAATGTTCGGCCGCCGGTTGGTGCGCCGGCTTGCCGCCCAGTAGGCGGCGCACCCGGCTGCGCAAGCCGTCCAGATAGGTGTAGACCACCGGCACCACGATCAGGGTCAGCACGGTGGAGGTCAACAGGCCGCCGATGATGGCGTGCGCCATCGGCCGGTTGCTCTCCGAACCGTCGCCGGTGCCCAGCGCCAGCGGCAACATGCCGAAGATCATCGCCAGGCTGGTCATCATGATGGGCCGCAAGCGCACCCGGCCGGCCTCCACAATGGCCTGGTTGCGTTCCATGCCTTCGCGCCGCGCCTGGTTGACGAAGTCCACTAGCAGGATGCCGTTCTTGGCCGCCAGGCCCATCAACATGATGATGCCGATCACCGAGAACATGTTCAGCGTGGATCCGAACAAATAAAGCGAACAGAAGACGCCGACGAAAGCCAGCGGCAGCGCCATCATGATGGTGACTGGCAGCGTGAAGCTGCGGAACTGCGCGGCCAGGATCAGATAGATGAAAATCACCCCCAAGGCCAAGGCCTGCACCGCGTAGCCCAGCGATTCCTGCATATCCTTTTGCTGGCCGCCCTGCACCAGCATCACGCCCGGCGGCAGCTTCAGCCCCTCCACCAGCTGATGCACCTCGGCGGAGACGGTGCCGGCGTCGCGGCCTTCGATATTGGCCAGGATGGTGATCTCCCGCATCATGTTGACGCGCTTGATCTGGCGCGGGCTGATGCCCTGCCGGGTTTCTATCAAGGAGGACAGCGGAATCATATTGGCCGCGCCGTTGGCGTCCGGCCGCCCGGCCACGGTCAGCGCGTCCAAGAGCTCCTGGCGGCGTTCGGACTTGGGCACCCGCAGCTTGACGTCGTAGTTTTCGCCGTCCGGCGCTTCCCAGGTGGTGACCGCGTTGCCGGCCAGCAGGATGGACAGCGTCTTGCCCACGCGGGCCAGGTCCACGCCCAGGCTGGTGGCGGCGTCGCGCTTGAGCACCAGGTTCAAGGCCGGATCGCCTTCGCTGAGATTGGACTCGATATCGCGCACGCCTTGGATCTTGCCCAGCCGGCGCATCAGGTCTTCGGACACCGCCGTCAGTTCGCGCAGATCGCTGCCGCGCAAGCCCACTTTGACCGGCTTGCCCTGCTGCTGCTCGTTGGCCACCGATTTGATGGTGACGCCGGCCACGGGCAGCACTCGCGCGCGCGCGTCGGCGATCACCTGGCCCAGCGTGCGCTGACGGCTGTTCTTGTCGCCGATGTCCACCGTCACCGAGCCGTCGTTCTTGCCGGCGCCGAAATTGCCCTCGCCCACATTCATCGAGATCGACTTGATCTCGGGAATGCCCTTCACCGCCGCCGCCAGCTCATGGCCCTTGGTGGCGGTGTATTCCAGCGCTGAGCCGGGCGCGGTCTGGTAACTGATGGTGAATTTGCCGCTGTCTCGCTCCGGGATGAATTCGCCGCCGATGCCGGGCACCAGCGCGAAGCTGGCCACGGTCAGCAGCAAGGCGGTGCCGACCACGGTCTTGCGATGACCCAGCGCCCAGCGGATCACGCCGACGTAACGCTCCGACAGCAGGTCCAGCGAGCTTTCGAAGGCATCCAGCATCCGCCCCAGCGGGCCGCGGTGTTTGTCGCCGTGGCGATGCGGATCGTGCCAGATGGACGACAACATCGGGTCCAGCGTGAAGCTGACCAACATGGAAATCAGCACCGCCACCGCCACGGTCAGGCCGAACTGGTGGAAGAACTTGCCGATGATGCCGCCCATGAAACCCACCGGCAGGAACACCGCCACCACGGTCAAGGTGGTGGCCAGCACCGCCAGGCCGATTTCATTGGTGCCGTCCAGCGCCGCCTGGTAGTGGCTCTTGCCCAGGCCCGCATGGCGCACGATGTTTTCCCGCACCACGATGGCGTCGTCGATCAAGAGGCCGATGGACAGCGACAAGGCCAGCAGGGTCAACATGTTCAAGGTAAAACCGAACATCTGAATGGCGAACAAGGTGCCGATCAGCGACACCGGCAGGGTCAGGCCGGTGATCACGGTGCTGCGCCAGCTGCCCAGGAACAGGAAGACGATCAGCACGGTCAGGCCGGCGCCTTCCAGCAGCGTGGATTCAACGTTGTTCAGCGACTTCTTCACGTCCTCGGCGGTGTCGTAGGTGTAGCGCACCTTGACCCCGGCCGGCATCTGGCTTTTCAGCTCGGCCACCCTGGCCTTGACGCCTTCGGCCACTTCCACCACGTTGGCGCCGCGCGCGGCGCGCAGGTCCAGCGACACGCCGGGCCGGCCGTCTATCAGCGAGATGCTGGACTGCTCGGCCTCGGTGTCGGCCACGGTGGCGATGTCCTCAAGCCGAATGGGCGCGCCGTTGCGGTAGCCCACCGCCAGTTGCGAGAAGTCGTCGGCCGATTTCAACTTGCCGGCGACGCGGATCGCCCACTCCTTGCTGACCGCCGACACCGAGCCGGCGGGGAAGTCCTGGTTGGCGGCGCGCAGCGCGTCGGCCACGTCCTGCAGGGACAGGCCGGAGGCTTCCAGCCGCACCGGGTCCACGTCGACGCGAATCTCGCGGCGCACGCCGCCTATCAGCTTGACGTCGCCGACGCCGGCCACCATCTGCAGCCGCTTTTTCAGCACCTTGTCCACCCAGGTGGTCAGTTCGCGCGGCCGGGTCTGGTCCGAGGTCAGCACCAGGGTCAGCATGGGGTTGTCGTTGGGGTCCACCTGGGACACGGTGGGCGCGGAGATCTCGCGGCGGAACTGGCCCTGGATGGCGCCTATCTTGTCCCGCACGTTCTGCACCGCCGACACCGGATCCACCGACAACTCGAATTCCACCACCACGGTGGAATTGCCTTCCATGGAATAGGAACGGATTTCCTTGATGCCGTTGATGGTGTTGACCGCTTCTTCCACCGGCTTGGAGATTTCGCTTTCCACCACTTCCGGCGAAGCGCCGGGATAGTCGGTGGATACCAGGGCGATGGGGAAGCGGATGTCCGGCATTTCCTCCACCGCCAGCCGCTGCCAGGAAAACAAGCCCAGCACCACCAGCGTCATCATCAACACGGCGGCGAAATAGGGATTGCGGACACTTACTCGGGTCAGCCACATACTGCGCCCCTCCGCTTAGAGTTTGCCGCCGGGCAGGGAAACCGGATCGCCGGCTTTCACCCCCACCAGGTCCACGGCGATCACGTGCTCGCCCGGCTTGACACCGGACACCGCCGCCAGCCGGTCCGCCTCGGAGCGCAGCAACAGCTCCACCGGACGCCGCTCCAGCCGGCCCTGGCGCGCCACCAGCACCCAGGGCTGGCCGTCCGGATCGTGGATGGCCGGCAGCGGCAGCACGATCTGGTCGCTGACCTGGCGCAGCACAATGCCGCCCTTGGCGAACTGTCCGGCCTTCAGCTTGTGTTCCGGGTTTTTCACGCGTATGTAAAGGGTGAAGCTGCGGGTGCCCGCCACCGCCACCGGGTTGATGCGCACCACTTCGCCGCGCTGTGGCTCGGCCAGGCCGTCCACGCTGAAACTGGCCTGCATGCCCGGCTGGATCTGCGAGATCAGCCGCGCCGGCACGGTGGCAGCGATTTCCAGCACCGATAGATCCGCGATGGCGAACAGCACCGCGTTCTTGCCGGCCACTTCGCCCGGATTGATTTTGCGCTCGTACACCACGCCGTCTATCGGCGCGCGGATCTGAGTGTCCGCCAGCAGCCGGCGCGCGCGCGCCAACTGGGTGGCCTGAGCCTTGGCCTCCCCCTCCTTCACCCGGTAATCGCTGTCGAATTCGTCATAGGCGATCTGCGAGATGAAGCCCTTGTGCAGCAGTTCGCGCTGTTTTTCCAATTTGACCTTGGCCAGGCGCAGCCGCGCCTCGGTATTGGCCACTTGGGCGTTCTGCTCCGCCACCGATTGCGACAGCACTTCGGCGTCCAGCACCGCCAGCACCTGGCCGCGTTTGACCGCCTCGCCCTCGCGCACGCGCACTTCCTTGACCCGGGCCTCCACCTCAGCGGCCACGGTGCCGCTGGTCAAGGCGTTGAGCGATCCGGTGAAGGCGATCGTCGCCGCCAGCACGCGCGGCTTGGCCGCCATCACATCGGCGGTGGACAAGGTCCGCGCCACCGGCGCGGAAGCCGCGGCCTTGCCGGCTGCGCCCTCCTTGAGCGGGTTGGACGGTTTGGCGCCGCAAGCCGCCAGCGCCAACGACAAGAGCGGGACTATGACAAATCGTGTGTTCATCTGTGTTGTTCTTTTCTATGGTTGAGCCGCCCGCGACGCGGAGCTCGGACACGCGTGATCGGCCGCCGCGTCAGGCTCGGCGGCCGCGCATCCAGGACGATGAAACGACGCAAGACTCCCCCTCGCGCCGGCGGCCGGACCAGGGCCGCTCGGCATCTTCCCACAGGCGTCACCGCGGGATATGCCATTGTGTGGTCGTATTGTCTTGTTGTTGTGAAGCGTGAGCGGACAAGCCGCAGTCAAGCATTTGGGCGGCCTGACTGCGGCCGCCCGTTATCATGCCACAACACTATCCATTAGACATATGTCATTGCACAAACTGCTCGGAGCCCACAATGCCCAGCTTGGTCACCCCCAAACGCTGCGACTCCGCCAGCACCATCGCCACCGGCTCGTACCCCGCGTCCTTGTTCGGCTTGATGTGAAACTCCGGCTGCGGCACACGCCCCGCCGCTTCCGTCAGCTTCTTCTCCAAAGCCTCTCGGTTCGCCAAACGCTCCCCGTTCCACAAGATCCCGTTGTCCGGCGCTATGTCTATCTGCACCACCACCGGCTTCTCCATCGGCTTCGCCGGACTGCTCACCGGCATGTCCAGCTTCACCGCGTGCGTCTGGATCGGAATGGTGATGATCAGCATGATCAGCAGCACCAGCATCACGTCGATCAGCGGCGTGGTGTTCATTTCCACCATCAGTTCGTCGTCGGACGAGCCTACATTCATTCCCATCTTGCTCTCCCTTCTAGTTCCGCGGCGGCGGTTCGGTAATAAAGGCGATCTTCACAATCCCCGCCTGCTGCACCGCCAGCACGATCCGGCCTATCGGGCTGTACTTCGCCCCCAGGTCGCCCCGGATGTGCACTTCCGGCTGCGGATCCTTCTTCGCCTCCTTCACCAGCCGCGCCAGCAGCT
>NZ_JAAOMA010000084.1:0-9799 GCF_011602385.1 Chromobacterium fluminis
CCCCGCCCACCCCGAACGCATCTGCTGGGGCTGCGATCTCTATTGCCCCGCCAACTCCCTGCAATGCGGCAACGGCTCCAGCCGCACGCAACATCCGGCGGAAGTGCTGGGCGACGACTGGTATCAATACGGCGACTGGGGCCTGGAGGATTCCCCGGTCACAGGACAGGACGGCTCCGGCAAGCGTTGATTCGAATCAAGGCTGTCCATATGCGTCCGGGATGATCATGCTCGCAAAAGGGTTATTCCTAACGCTGGAGCGCTACCATGAAGTCTCCGAAGCAGTCCCTGTTCACCAAGAGCGTATTGCTCGCCCTGTTGCCGCTGGCCGCGGCCCCCGTCTGGGCGGACACCGTCGCCCCGCCCGCCGGCGAGGCGATGCACCAGAACGCCAACGCCAAAGCCCCACCGATGACCGAGGCGGAATTCACCCGCGGCAAGCAAATCTACTTCGAACGCTGCGCCGGCTGTCACGGCGTGCTGCGCAAAGGCGCCACCGGCAAGGCGCTGACGCCGGACATCACCCTGGCGCGCGGCACTGAATACCTGAAAACCTTCATCAAATACGGCTCCCCGGCCGGCATGCCCAACTGGGGCACCTCCGGCGAATTCAACGATCAGCAAGTGGAACTGATGGCGCGCTACGTGCAGCAAGAGCCGCCCACCCCGCCGGAATTCGGCATGCAGGACATGCTGGCCACCTGGAAAGTGCAAGTGCCGGTGGACAAGCGTCCGAGGCGCAAGGAAAACCAGCTGGACATCTCCAACCTGTTCTCCGTCACCCTGCGCGACGCCGGCGAAATCGCGCTGATCGACGGCCACAGCAAACAGATCGTCAGCGTGATCAAAACCGGCTACGCCGTGCACATCTCCCGGCTGTCCAAGTCCGGCCGCTACCTGTACGTGATCGGCCGCGACGGCAAGATCAATCTGGTGGACTTGTGGATGGCCAAGCCGGACAGCGTGGCGGAAATCCGCATCGGCCTGGAAGCGCGCTCGGTGGAAACCTCCAAATACCGCGGCTACGACGACAAGCTGGCGGTGGCCGGCGCTTACTGGCCGCCGCAATACGTGATCATGGACGGGGCCAGCCTCAAGCCGCTGAAAATCGTCGGCACCCGCGGCATGACGGTGGACAACGAATACCACCCGGAACCGCGCGTGGCCTCCATCGTGGCCAGCCATTACAAGCCGGAGTTCGTGGTCAACGCCAAGGAAACCGGCAAGATCATGATGGTGGACTACTCGGACCTGGCCAACCTCAAGACCACCACCATAGACGCCGCCAAATTTCTGCACGACGGCGGTTTCGACGCCAGCGGCCGCTACTTCATGGTGGCCGCCAACGCCTCCAATAAAGTGGCGGTGGTGGACACCAAGCTGGACAAGTTGGCGGCGCTGGTGGACGTGGGCAAAACCCCGCACCCCGGCCGCGGCGCCAACTTCACGGACCCGCAATACGGGCCGGTCTGGGCCACCAGCCACCTGGGCGACGACAGCATCAGCCTGGTGGGCACCGATCCGGAAAAACACAAGGCCCAGGCCTGGAAAGTGGTGCGCACGCTCAAAGGGCAGGGCGGCGGCTCGCTCTTCATCAAGACCCATCCGCAATCCGCCAATCTGTGGGTGGACACCGTGTTCAACCCGGACGCCAAGCTCAGCCAGAGCGTGGCGGTGTTCGACATCAAGCACCTGGACAAGGGCTTCTCCATGCTGCCGATAGGCGAATGGTCCGGCCTGAGCGACGGCGCCAAACGCGTGTTGCAGCCGGAATTCAACAAGGCCGGCGATGAAGTCTGGTTCTCGGTGTGGAGCGCCAAGGACAAGCAATCCGCCATCGTGGTGGTGGACGACAAAACCCGCAAGCTCAAGGCCGTGATCAAGGACCCGCGCCTGGTCACCCCCACCGGCAAATTCAACGTCTACAACACCCAGCACGACATCTACTGACCCCGCCAGCACGCCTGCCGGGCCAGCCCCGGCGGGCGGAGGAGAACGCAATGAAAACAAGCCTGATCCTGGCCTGCGCCGCCCTGGCGCTGCATGCGCTGCCGGCCGCGGCCGCCGCGCCGGAAGCGCTGCTCAAGCAACACAACTGCCTGGCCTGCCACGCGCTGGACGCCAAGCTGGTGGGGCCGTCCTACCAACAAGTGGCGGCCAAGTACAAAGGGCAGGACATCGCCGCCAAGCTGGTGGACAAAGTGAAAAAGGGCGGCGCCGGCAGCTTCGGCCCGGTGCCGATGTCGCCCAACCCGCAAGTGCCGGATGCCGATCTCAAGGTCATGGTGCAATGGGTGCTGAGTCGTTGACGCGCATCGCGGCGGCCTTGCTGCTGCTCTGCGGCGTCGCCGTCGCCGTCGCCGCGCCGGTTGCCCCCGCGCCGGAGCGGGCGGCCCAGCTGCGCCACCTGGCGCGCCAGGACTGCGGCGCCTGCCACGGCCTGAGCCTGCGCGGCGGCCTGGGCAGCCCGCTGACGCCGGAGGCGCTCAAGGACAAACCGGACGCCGGCCTGGCCGCGGTGATCCTGGCCGGCCGGCCCGGCACCCCGATGCCGCCCTGGCGGCCTTTTCTGACGGAAGAAGAAGCGATATGGCTGGTTTACTGGTTAAAGCAGGGCGCGCCGCCCTGATCCCGGCCTTGGCCGCGCTGCTGGGCGGCTGCGCCGCGCCGCGCGGCACCGGCGACCTGGGCGTGGTGATAGAACGCGCCAGCGGCAGCGTGCAAGTGGTGGACAACACCCGCGCGGAAAGCCTGGGCCGGGTGGAAGGGCTGGGCGATCTGTCCCACGCCTCGGTGGTGTTCTCGCGCGACGCGCGCTACGCCTACGTGTTTGGCCGCGACGGCGCCATCAGCAAGGTGGACCTGCTGCGCCGGCGGCTGGAACGGCGCGTGGTGCAGGCCGGCAACAGCATAGGCGGCGCCATCTCCTCGGACGGCCGCGTGCTGGCCGCGCAAAACTACCAGCCGGGCGGCGTGCGCCTGTTCGACGCCGTCACGCTGGCGCCGCTGGCTTCGGTGCCCGCCGCGCCGGGCGCGGACGGCAAACCCTCGCGCGTGGTGGGCCTGGCGGACCTGCCGGGCCGGCGCTTCGTCTACGCGCTGTTCGACGCCGACGAAATCGACGTGCTGGACGCCGCGGACCCGGCCCAGCCGAAACTGACCCGCTACCGCGACGCCGGCAAGCGCCCCTATGACGGCCTGGCCAGCATGGACGGTCGCTACTTCCTGGCCGGGCTCTACGGCGAAGACGGCTTGTCCCTGCTGGACACCTGGCGGCCGGAACAAGGCGTGCGCCGCATCCTGGCCGGCTACGGCCGCGGCCAGCAGCCGCTGCCGGTGTACAAGATGCCGCACCTGCGCGGCTGGGCGCTGGCCGGCGATTACGCCTTCCTGCCCGCCATCGGCCGCCATGAAGTGCTGCTGGCGGACAACCGCAGCTGGGCGCAACTGGCCGCCATCCCGGTGCTGGGCCAGCCGGTGTTCGTGATGGCGGAACCCTCCGGGCGGCGGGTTTGGGTTAATTTCGCCTTCCCGGACAACGACAAGGTGCAAGTCATCGACGTGCCCACGCGCAGCGTGATCGCCACCTTGAAGCCGGGCAAGGCCATCTTGCACATGGAGTTCACCCCGCGCGGCGACGCGGTGTGGCTGTCCAGCCGCGACGACGACAAGCTGGTGGTGGTGGACACCGCCAGCCTCAAAGTGCTGCGCGAACTGCCTGCGCGCAGCCCGTCCGGCATCTTCTTCAGCTGGCGCGCCAGCCGCATCGGGATGTAGCCATGGTTATTTCAGACGCCGATCCGGCCCTGCTGCGGCTGATCAACGGCTGCCAGCGCGGCTTTCCGCTGCTGCTGCGCCCCTTCGCCGCGCTCGCCTCCGGCATGGAGGAGGGCTGGAGCGAAGCCCGGCTGCTGGCCGCGCTGCAAGACGCCCAGGCGGCCGGCCTGCTGGCCCGCGTCGGCGCGGTGTTCGCGCCCAACACCGTGGGCAACAGCACCCTGGCCGCGATGGCGGCGCCGGCGGAGCGGCTGGAGGAAGTGGCCGCCTTCGTCAGCCGCCAGCGCGAGGTCAACCACAACTACCGGCGGGACCATCATTACAATCTGTGGTTCGTCGTCGCCGCCGCCTCATCGGCTGGCGTAGCCGCGGCGCTGAGCCGCATCCGCCTGGCCACCGGCATCCCGCCGCTGGACCTACCGCTGCTGCGGGAATACCACATCGACCTGGGCTTTTCCTTCCTGGCGGAGTCCGCCGCGGCGGCGGAAGCGCCGGCGGCGGCGGACGACCCCGGCCTGTCCGCCGGCCAGCGCCAGCGGCTGCTGGCGGCGTTGTCGCCGGGCCTGCCGCTGACCCCGCGGCCTTATCAAGCGCTGGGCGCGCAATGCGCATTGAGCGAAGCCCAGACCCTGGCGCAAATCGCCCACTGGCGGCAGCAAGGCGTCATCCGCCGCTTCGGCATGGTGGTGCGCCACCGGGAGCTGGGCTACCGCGCCAACGCCATGTGGGTGTGGCGGATAGACGACGACGCCGAACGCGAGCGCGTGGCGCTGGCGCTGGCGGCGGAGCCGGCCGTCACCTTGTGCTACGAACGGCCGCCGCGGCCGCCGGACTGGCCCTACCAGCTGTTCACCATGGTCCACGCCCGCGACGCGCAGAGCCTGGACGCCGCGCTGGCGGACATCCGCCGCCGGCACGGCCTGGAACGGCTGCCGCAGGCGGTGCTGCGCTCCACCCGGCGCTACAAACAAACCGGAGCCTGTTATGGATACGCCTGAAGCGCTGGCAATGCTGGACGCCTTGGACGCGCGGTTGATCGACCGGCTGCAAGGCGGCTTCCCGCTGGTCTCGCGCCCCTATGCGGCGGCCGGGCGCAGCCTGGGCCTGGGCGAAGACGGCCTGATCCGGCGCTTGCGCCAACTGCTGCACGCCGGCGTGCTCAGCCGCTTTGGGCCGATGTACCAGATAGAACGCCTGGGCGGCCGCTTCGTGCTGGCCGCCTTGGCCGCGCCGGAAGCGCGTTTCGACGAAGTGGCCGCCGCCGTCAACACGCTGCCCGCGGTGGCGCACAACTACCGCCGCGAACACCGGCTCAATATGTGGTTTGTGCTGGCCGCGGACAGCGCCGCGGCTATCGACGCCGCCCGGCGCGGCATCGAACTGGTGACAGGCCTGGAAGTGAACCTGTTTCCCAAAGAGCGGGAATACTTCGTCGGCATGCGTTTTCAGGTGGGCGGCGCGGCTCCCGTGGGCGCTGCCGTCGGCGCGCGGCGGGCCGGAGCGCCGGCCGCGTTGAGCGAAGACGACCGGCTGCTGATCCGCGCCACCCAGGCCGGCCTGCCGCTGTGCCGCTACCCCTACCGCGACATTGCGCGGCGGCTGGGCTGGGCCGAGGCCGAAGTGACGGCCAAGCTGGCGCGCTGGCTGGAACAGGGCGTGGTGCGCCGCATCGGCGCGGTGCCCAACCATTACGCCATCGGCTACCGCGCCAACGGCATGGCGGTGTTCGACGTGGCCGACGAACAAGTGGATGCGTTGGGCGCGCAACTGGGCGGCCTGGACGCGGTCAGCCATTGCTACCGCCGTCCGCGCCGGCCGGGCTGGCCGTACAATCTGTTCGCCATGCTGCACGGCAGCGAGCGGCCGGCGGTGCTGGCCGTGGTGGACGACGCGCGCGCCTTGCTGGGCGAAGCCTGCCATAGCCACGAGGTGCTGTTTTCCAGCCGGATTTTGAAGAAAACGGGTTTGAGGTTGTGAGGTGCTCCAAATTCCATTGACCCGCATCAAGGAGCCGCCGCCGACCCCGGCCGCACACTGAGCCATCTTCCCGCGACGGAGCCGGCCATGTTGCGACTGACCCAATACCTGCGCCTGCTGCGCGAACCGGCGGCGTCCCAACCGCCAGGGCGCGCCATGCCCGTTGGCCCGCAAGGCCCAGTCGTGATCTGGAACCTGATTCGCCGCTGCAACCTCACCTGCCAGCACTGCTACTCCACCTCCGCCAACCGCGATTTCGCCGGGGAGTTGAGCACCGACGAAGCCTATGCGGTGCTGGACGATCTCAAAGCCTACGGCGTGCGCGTGCTGATCCTGTCCGGCGGCGAACCGCTGCTGCGGCCGGACCTGCCGGCCATCGCCCGGCGCGCCAAGGCGCTGGGCTTCTATATCGGCCTGTCCAGCAACGGCACCCTGATAGACAAAGCCGCCGCCGTCACGCTGGCGGACATCGGCTTCGACTACGTGGGCGTCAGCCTGGACGGCATCGGTGCCACTCACGACCGTTTCCGGCGGCTGGATGGCGGCTTTGATCTGGCGCTGCAGGGCCTGAGGCTGGCGCGCGACGCTGGCCTGAAAGTGGGCATCCGCTACACCATGACGGAAGACAACGCCGCGGACCTGCCGGCGCTGCTGCAACTGATGGCGGACGAAGACATAGACAAGTTCTACTTCTCCCACCTCAACTACGCCGGACGCGGCAATAAACACCGCGCGGACGACGCCCGCCACGCCCGCAGCCGCTGGGCGCTGGAACTGCTGATCCAGCAAGCGCTGGCTCAGCTGGACGCCGGCCGGCCGCGGGACTTCGTCACCGGCAACAACGACGCGGACGGCGTCTACCTGCTGCACTGGGCGCGCCGGCATTATCCGGAGCGCGCCGACACCCTGCTGCGGGCGCTGCGGCGCTGGGGCGGCAACGCCAGCGGCGTCAACGTCGCCAATATCGACAACCTGGGCAATGTGCACCCGGACACCATGTGGTGGAAAGTGACGCTGGGCAATGTGCGGGAACGGCCGTTTTCCGCGATCTGGCAACAGCCGCAGCACCCGCTGATGAGCGGCCTGCGCCAATCCCCGCGCCCGGTGGCCGGCCGCTGCGGCGCTTGTGGCCACCTGGACATCTGCAACGGCAACACCCGGGTGCGCGCCTGGGAACTGAGCGGGGACTTCTGGGCGGCGGACCCGGCCTGTTATCTGAGCGATGCGGAAATCGGCGTGGAGCCGGGCCGCCACACGCTGCCGGAGCTGACGCCGTGGAGCAGGGCAGCTCGGCTCTAATCACATCGAACTAGGCGGCTGCTGCCAATGGCCCATGGCCCTTGGCGGAGCGCGCTTTTATAGTGTAAGCCTCCGCCATTATCGAGCCACACCGTCATGAGCCATCTGGACATCCCCTCCTTCCTGCGCCACCAGCCGCTGTTCCAGCAACTGTCCCCGGAACAAATCCAGGCGCTGGTGCCGCACACCCAAGAACTACGCGGCCTCAAGGGCCAGGTGATCTTCCAGAAGGGCGACCCCTGCGACGGCATGTTCCTGGTGGTGTACGGCCGGGTGAAGCTGGCGCTGTCATCGGCGCAGGGCAGCGAGAAAGTGATGGAAATCATCCACCCCGGCCAAAGCTTTGCCGAGGCGGTGATGTTCCTGGGCCGGCCCTGCCCGGTGATGGCCCAGTTTCTGGAAGACGGCATGCTGCTCAAGGTGGAGGCGGCCGGCATCCTGCAAGCGATAGACCACGACCCGGCCTTCGCCCGGCGCTTGCTGGCCGGCCTGTCGTTGCGCCTGCACGGCCTGGTGCGGGACGTGGAGCGCTACTCCATCGAAAGCTCCTTGCAGCGGGTGATTGGCTATCTGCTGCAACATATCCCGGAAGACGGTGGCAGCCTTACGCCGCAGGTCTCGCTGCCGGTGAATAAAAGCCTGATCGCCTCCCGACTCAACCTGACCCCGGAAACCTTCTCGCGCATGCTGCACCAGTTGATCGAGGCGGAGCTGATCAAGGTGGACGGACGCGACATCACGCTGGTGGATGTGGACAAGCTGAAGGCCTTCGGCAGCTGCGCCTAAAACGCCCCATACCCCCAGCCGTAGGGTGGGAGGAGCGCAGCGATACCCACGCGGCAACGGGTGCAACGCCACAGGCCGCCGGACAGCCGCCGATTTGGTGGGTATCGCCTGACGGCTCCACCCACCCTACCCAAGCGTGGCCCCAAACGCGGCCTCAACCGTAGGGTGGGAGGAGCGCAGCGATACCCACGCGGAAACGGGTGCAACGCCACAGGCCGCCGGACAGCCGCCTGTTTGGTGGGTATCGCCTGACGGCTCCACCCTGCCTACCCAAACGCGGCCCCAACGCGGCTCCAACCGTAGGGTGGGAGGAGCGCAGCGATACCCACGCGGAAACGGATTCAACGCACAGGCCGCCGGACAGCCGCCTGTTTGGTGGGTATCGCCTGACGGCTCCACCCACCCTACCTAAACGCCCCAACCGTAGGGTGGGAGGAGCGCAGCGATACCCACGCGGAAACGGATTCAACGCCACAGTCCGCCGGACAGCCGCCGATTTGGTGGGTATCGCCTGATGGCTCCACCCACCCTACCCAAACGCGGCCCCAACGCGGCTCCAACCGTAGGGTGGGAGGAGCGCAGCGATACCCACGCGGCAACGGGTGCAACGCCACAGGCCGCCGGACAGCCGCCGATTTGGTGGGTATCGCCTGACGGCTCCCCCCACCCTACCTAAGCGCCCCAACCGTAGGGTGGGAGGAGCGAAGCGATACCCACGCGGAACGGGTTCGACGCCATAGGCTCGCCGGCCAGCCGCTTACGGTGCTTTCCACACGGTGCGTTGGCGTTGGACGGCGACAGAGGCCGGCATCGGCGCGCCCACCAGCGCCTGACGGGCGACGGCCATATTGCTGAAGCCCGCCTGCCGGTAACACAGCCGCGCACAGGTGTCGCGGTTGGTCCACTCCCCGGACGCCCACATCGCCAGCAAGGCGGCGCGGGCTTGCGCGTGCTCGCCCCGCCATTTCTCCCAAAGGTAAAAACTCAGCAGCGCCCGCTTGATCTCCTGATTGATGGCGTGGGTGTTGGCCTGATAGTCCGGGTGGTCCGGGTCGTCGTTCGCCAGCGCAACCGTCCCGATATGCGCTTCATAGACAATGATCAAGCGCGCTGCGAGCTTCAGCGCGTGGTTGTGCTGGGTCAGCAGCTTCATGAGAGCCAGGTTCTCCTCCCGTCTATCAGAGTAAGCCATTGACGTGCTCCAGGCCGCGTTGCAAACGCTGCTGTATTGGCTCCAGCAAGGCCAAGGCTTCTTCGCTGCTGAACAGCAGCGGCTCGTCGCGGCGTTCCAACAAGGTGATCAAGGCTTGTAAGCCGGTGTGGGCGGCGCGCATGTCCATCACCCCGCTCAGCAGGGCGGTGTCCAGTTCGATGTAGCAATGACTCAGTTGCCGGCCCAACTCGCCCAGTTTCGCCACATCGCCGACCGCGGCGGGCAAGCGCTGGGAACAAAGGTGTAGCTGCGCCATCACCGGCACAGTGGCGGGCGTGGGGTGTTGGCCTGCGCAATGAGGACAGGCGGGGGGTGGCATGGCGGGGGGAAAGGTAGAGAAGGTCATCACGGTCTCCATGTCATCTTTGGAAACCTGCCCAGGCGAGGCTAGGGCAGGCACATGACAAGGTGGCAAGACCGGCTAGCTTCTTCCAAAGAACCGGCAGTCCAGAGGACTCCCTGCCACGGCCCGCCCCGAATGGGTACGGCGTGGCAACAGACGTAGCAGTGCCAAAGCGGACTGTTGTGTCTGCGGGAGAAGCTAGTTTGGGCTTGCCAGCCCTGCGTCGCGTGATTGAGCACGACGCGGGACCAAGCCTAAACAGGCTGGGAGGGGGAGTTGACCTTCCCCCCGACAGGTATCCCAAGAATTAGTTAGCATGAAGGCTCAAAGGAGCCAACATGCGCAAATCTCGTTTCACCGAAGAGCAGATCATTGCCATCCTGAAAGAAGCCGAAGCAGGCCTC
>NZ_JAAOMA010000085.1:0-9766 GCF_011602385.1 Chromobacterium fluminis
GCCCACCCCGCCCTTGCCGGATTCCCTGTCCCTTGCAGCCTTCCTACTATTGGCGCTCGCCCTGCTGGCGGAAAGCCTACGCCTGCGCTGGCCCTCCCGGCTGGCCGCGCTCAGCAGCGCCGGCATCGCCGTCGCCAGCGGCCTGGTGCAGCCCTTGGGCGCGGCGGCCCTCCTCGCCGCCCTCGCCGTCAGCCTGGCCGCGCGCCACTACCGGCGGCCGGAGTTGTGGCTGGTCTGGATCGCGCTGCTGCTGGCGCTGGCGCTGCACGCGCTGCCCGGCTTCGACAACCCCTTGCTGTGGCAAGGCCTGAGCACGCCGAACAGCGCGCCCTATCGGCTGTATTGGAGTTACGACAAAGGCGCCGCCGGCTGGCTGCTGCTGATGGTGCTGTCCGCCAGTCCGCAGGTGGAGCGGCGCTGGGGACCGGCCGCCGCCGGCGTCGGCGCGCTGTTGTTGCTGGTCGTGCTGGGTCTGGCCAGCGTGGCCGGCGTCATCGCCTGGGCGCCGAAATGGCCGCACTGGCTGCTGCCCTGGCTGTTCGCCAACTTCTTCCTGGTCTCGCTGGCCGAGGAAGCCTTCTTCCGCGCCGGCCTGCAACGCTGGCTGGAGCTGCGCACCGAACCCTTCGCCGCCTTGATGGCCGCCTCCGTGGCCTTTGGCCTGGTCCACATCGCCGGCGGCTGGGTCTGGGTCGGCCTCGCCACCCTGGCCGGCCTGGGTTACGGCCTGGTTTACGCCGCCACCCGCCAGGTCTTGTGGGCGGTGCTGGCCCATGTCGCCTTCAACGCTGTACACCTGATTCTGTTCACTTATCCGCGGCTGATGTGATATGCCCTAAGTACCTTGATGTCAAAATAAAAAACCATAACGGCAGCCGGCCTCAATCGGGTAAAATCCCGGCTTTAGCCTCAACCAGCGAGCTTCTCCGCCATGATTGAAGTCGGCATCGTGATGGGTAGCAACAGCGATTGGGAAGTCATGCAGAACGCCGCCCGCGTGCTCAAAGACTTCGGCATCGCCTGTGAAACCCGCGTCGTCTCCGCCCACCGTACCCCCGACCTGCTGTTCCAATACGCAGAAACCGCTGCCGAGCGCGGCTTGAAGGCCATCATCGCCGGTGCCGGCGGCGCCGCCCACCTGCCGGGCATGCTGGCCGCCAAGACCCATGTGCCGGTGCTGGGCGTGCCGGTGCCGTCCAAATACCTGCGCGGCGAGGATTCGCTGCTCTCCATCGTGCAAATGCCCAAGGGCATCCCGGTGGCCACCTTCGCCATCGGCGAGGCCGGCGCCGCCAACGCCGCGCTGTTCGCGGTGGCCATGCTGGCCGCCACCCGCCCGGAACTGGCGGAACAACTGGTCGCCTTCCGCCGCAAGCAGGAACAGACCGTACTGGCGATGACCCTGCCGGAGATCGAATAATGGCCGCCATCCTGCCCCCGGCAATGCTGGGCATTCTGGGCGGCGGCCAACTGGGCCGCATGTTCGCCGTGGCCGCCAAGACCATGGGCTACCGCGTCACCGTGCTGGACCCGGACGAAGCCGCGCCGGCGGCGGACTTCGCCGACCGCCACCTGTGCGCGCCGTTCAACGATCCCGCCGCGCTGGAAGACCTGGCCAAGAGCTGCGCCGCCGTCACCACTGAATTCGAGAACGTCAACGCCGACGCCATGCGCCTGCTGGCCAAGACCACCCGCGTGTCCCCGTCCGGCGACTGCGTCGCCATCGCCCAGGACCGCATCGTGGAAAAAGCCTGGATCGCCAAGGCCGGCCTGCCCACCGCGCCCTATCTGGCCATCCAGAGCGTGGAGGACATTCAGGTCGAGCTTGCGCCCTACCTGCCCGGCATCCTGAAAACCGCGCGCCTGGGCTACGACGGCAAAGGCCAGGTGCGGGTAAGCACCGCGGAAGAGGCGCGCGCCGCCTACGCCAATCTGGGCGGCCAGGCCTGCGTGCTGGAAAAGATGCTGGACCTGCAGCTGGAAGTGTCCGCCATTGTCACCCGGGTCAGCGCCACCCAGTGCGCGGTGTTCCCGGTGGCCGAGAACATCCACGCCGGCGGCATCCTGGACGAATCCATCGTACCGGCGCGCATCAAGCCGGCGCTGGCGGCCGAAGCCCAGAGCATGGCGCTGAAGCTGGCCGAGGCGCTGGACTACGTCGGCGTGCTGGCGGTGGAATTCTTCGTGCTGGACGACGACAGCCTGGTGGTCAACGAGATCGCGCCGCGGCCGCACAACTCCGGCCACTACACGCTCACCGCCTGCCTAACCGACCAGTTCCAGCAACAGGTGCGCGCAATGTGCGGCCTGCTGCCCGGCCGCACCGACCTGCTCAGCCCGGTGGTGATGGTCAACCTGCTGGGCGATGTGTGGAAGGACAACGGCGGCCAGCCCAATTGGGACGTGCTGGCGGAAGCGCCCAACGCCCAACTGCATCTGTACGGCAAGAAAAGCGCGCGCCCCGGCCGCAAGATGGGCCACTTCAATGTGATGGCGGCCACGGCCGACGAGGCCTTGGATCAGGCCCGGGCTTTGAAGGACACTTTGTAAGCGCATGGCGAAACCTAAGAACCCGTTCAATGTCTGCTGCGCGTCGGCGATACGGCGTTGAAAACGACTTCAGAATGCTCATGTACCACATGACCATTCCGCTTCTTCAGCCGTTTTCGCCTTGTCTCGCTCTAGCTCGCTAAACTTTGAACAGGTTCTTACAGAACTTCGCCATTTTTTCGCCATGAAGCTGAACGGACTGAATCACCTGACCCTGGCGGTGCGCGATCTGGAGCGCGCCTGGGACTTCTACGCCCTCACCCTGGGCTGCCAACCCCACGCGCGCTGGGACGGCGGCGGCTATCTGAGCCTGGACGGCTTGTGGCTGTGCCTGTCCTTGGACCCCGCCGCCGCGCCAGCCCCCGGCTACACCCATTACGCCTTCTGCGTGGACGCCGCCGACTTCCCGACCTGGCGCGAGCGCCTGGCCGCCGCCGGCGTCCGTCAATGGCGGGACAACCGCAGCGAGGGCGACTCGCTCTACTTCCTGGACCCGGACGGCCATCAGCTGGAACTGCACGTCGGCACGCTGGCCTCGCGGCTGGCCGCCTGCCGCGCCCGCCCTTACGCCGGCATGCGCTTCTTCGACGAGGCTCCAGCATGAACGCCGACATCGCCGCGCTGCGCGCCGGACTCAGCGCCGCCGCCGCTCCGGGCAAGGCCGCGCCGATGCGCGCCTATATGCGCGAGCAGTTCGACTTTCTCGGCGTGCCCACCCCGGCGCGCCGCAAGGTGTCCACGCCCTGGATCCGCGCGCTGAAGACCCAAACCGCGGAATACTGCCTGGAGCTGGCCGAACAACTGTGGCGGCAACCGGAACGCGAATTCCAATACGCGGCGGTGGACCTGCTGACCGCGCGCGCCGAGGCACTGCCGGCCGCCAGCCTGCCGCGGCTGCTGACCCTGGCCGCCGCCAAGCCCTGGTGGGACTGCGTGGACGGCTTGGCCGCCTGGGTGGTCGGCACACTGGTACGCCGACACCCGGACTTGCAAGGCAAGATGGACGCGCTCAGCGGCGACGCCGACTTCTGGCTGCGTCGCGTCGCCATCCTGCACCAGCTGCGCTGGAAAACCGACACCGACGCCGAACGCCTGTTCCGCTACTGCGCCGCCAATGCCGGCGACGCCGAATTCTTCATTCGCAAGGCCATAGGCTGGGCCTTGCGCGAATACGCTTACACCGACGCCCGCGCCGTGTGCGCCTTTGTCGCGGCCACGCCGCTATCCGGGCTCAGCCGGCGCGAAGCCTTGAAACACATTGCCCGCTCCACCGAGGATTTCCGATGACCGGACTCAACACCACCCAACTGACCAGCTTGAAGAAAATCTACTCCGGCAAGGTCCGCGACCTGTACGAGATCGACGACCAGCGCATGCTGATGATCGCCACCGACCGGCTGTCCGCCTTCGACGTGATCCTGGACGATCCGATTCCCGGCAAGGGCCAGATCCTCACCGCCATCTCCAACTTCTGGTTCGACAAGCTCAAAGAGCTGGTGCCCTGCCACCTGACCGGCGACGCGCCGGAAGACGTGGTCTCCGCCGCCGACCTGCCGCAAGTGGCCGGCCGCGCCGTGGTGGCCAAGCGCCTGAAACCGGTGCCGATCGAAGCCGTGGTGCGCGGCTACCTGGCCGGCTCCGGCTGGAAGGAATACCGCCAAAGCGGCACCGTCTGCGGCCTGGCGCTGCCGGCCGGCCTGCGCGAGGCCGACAAGCTGCCCGAGCCCATCTTCACCCCGTCCACCAAGGCGGCGGTGGGCGACCACGACGAAAACATCAGCTACCAGCGCTGCGAGGAAATCGTCGGCGCCGATCTGGCCGCCCAGGTGCGCGACACCGCGATCAAGCTCTACCGCGCCGCCGCCGAATTCGCCGCCAGCCGCGGCATCATCATCTGCGACACCAAGTTCGAGTTCGGTCTGGACGAAAACGGCGTGCTGACGCTGATGGACGAGGCGCTGACCCCGGACTCCAGCCGCTTCTGGCCGGCGGACAGCTATGCGCCGGGCGGCAACCCGCCGTCCTTCGACAAGCAGTTCGTCCGCGACTGGCTGGAAGCCTCCGGCTGGAACAAGCAGGCGCCGGCGCCGACGGTGCCGCTGGAGGTGCGCGAGAAGACCGCGGCCAAGTATAAGGAAGCGCTGGACAGGCTGACCGCCTAAGCGCCTGTTTACCTTGCCGGGTACTTTCGAATCCGCTTCGCGGATGATGATTTAGGGCCGGTTCCGCCCGGCAAACGGAAAGGGAGATTTGCGCGGCCAAATCTCCCTTTACCCTAAAGGCCGCCCTGCAAGCCTGGCCTACGGCTTCCCTCCGGGTCCCGTCAGGCCCGAGGCGCGGCTGAACTCGCACCGCGCTAACGTCGCGGTGCTCAAACAAGCAGCCGCTTAAAACCTCGGGCCTGCCACCCATCGGCAGGCTTGAAGGGAGTTGGGGCGCGTCGAATACGCGGTTTCCTGAGTATTGAATAATGTTTCAACACACTGCCGGAAAATCGTAAGCACATTCTCCGAGCCAGCTCCAAGCCCCGCCTCGGCGGGGCTTGCTTTTTAAGCCGTTTCATATGACATTGGCGACTCAATCCCGCGACAGGAAACCCCGATGAAAACCGCCCTGCTGATCATCGACGTGCAAAGCGGCATGTTCGACCACGAACCCCGCGCCGACCAGGCCGACGCCATCATCGCCCGCCTCAACCAACTGGCCGCCGCCGCGCGCGCGGCTGGAACGCCAGTGGTATGGGTTCAGCATGAACGCGCCAGCGCGCCGCTGATCCACGGCTCGGCGGAATGGCAACTGGCCCGCGGCCTGGACGCCCAGCCGGACGACCACTACCTGCGCAAGACCACGCCGGACTCCTTCCTGCGCACCGGCCTGCATCAGCAACTGCAACAATGGGGCGTCGGCCAACTGGTCATCGCCGGCTACGCCAGCGAATTCTGCATCGACACCACCACCCGCAGCGCGGCGGCCCACGGCTACGCCATCATCCTGGCCAGCGACGCGCACACCACCCACGACAAGGACCACGCCAGCGCCGCCCAAATCCGCGCCCATGAAAACGCCACCCTGCCCAAGCTGGGCAGCTTCGGCGTGCCCATCCTGCTGCGCGCGGCGGCCGAGATCGCTTTCCCCGCCAAGGCCTGACCCGCCCCGCATGCCCATCGCCCAGCCCACCCTCAGCACGCCGCGACTGCTGCTGTTGCCGGCTCAGCCGGCGCAGGCGCGCGCGATGCTGGACTTCCACGTCCGCAACCGCCAGCACTTCGAACCCTGGGACCCCAAGCCCGGCGACATGTTCTTCACCGAGCTGTACTGGACCATGCAGCTGCGCCAGCGCGCCCGCGACTGGGAAGAAGGCCGCGGCGGCCGCTTCCTGCTGGCGCTGCACGCCGAGCCGGAACGGGTGATAGGCAGCGTCGGCCTCAGCAATATCAGCCGCGGCGCCTTCCAGTCCTGTCATCTGGGCTATGGGCTGGACCAGCACTGCCAGGGCCAGGGCCTGATGCGCGAAGCGCTGGAAGCGGTGATACGCTGCGCCTTCGACACCCTCAGGCTGCACCGGATCCAGGCCAACTACCAGCCCCACAATCTGCGCAGCGCCGGCCTGCTCAAGCGCCTGGGCTTCGAGATCGAAGGCCACGCCAAGAACTACCTCTATCTGAACGGCGCCTGGCGCGACCACGTGCTGAGCTCGCGGCTGAATCCGGACTTCGACCCGGAACACATGCTGGCCTGAGCGCCTGTCCACCATCTACTGCGCATCAGTAGGACGAGTAGCCACGCTAAAAGCCTGTGCACGACCTGTTCAGTGTTTTGGCCCTGGCTTGGCGCACAGGAAACCGCCTATCCGAAGCGCCCCAAACCTCTTCAAGACAGCCGCGTGGGTATCGCTGCGCTCCACCCACCCTACCCCTGGCCAACGACCGCACGTAGGGTGGGTGGAGCCGTAGGCGATACCCACCGGCACCCGCGGTTGAGGATCACGCCAACCAAAGCGAAACAAGGCCTTGCTCGCGACACGCAGCAGATCGTAAACAGGTTCTAAGACGTCACCGTCTCCAGCCTCTCCATCGCCTCCTGCAAACGCTGCTGCAAAGGCTCCAGCAAGGCCCACAGCGCCTTGCCGCGCACTTGCGCGTTTTCGGTGTGACGCAGCATCAACAGCACCGCGCCCAAGGCCTCATTGCATTGACGCAATTCTTCGGCAACATCGTCGTAATGCTCGCAGCAACGGGCTAAATGAATCAGAACGGGATCAATGGCGGCAAGCGCGGTATTTTCCGAACGCAGACCTTGCAGATGTTTGACGGTCTTGATCAGACGGCTGGCCGCCGGGAGAGCGGCTGGGGATTGAGCGGCCTCCTTGGGCGGAGGCGGTTTGGAAAGCAGGGACAGAACTGATAATAAAGGCATGACGGGCTCCGATCCAATGTGAGCCTGCCATCCCGCTTCCAATCAAGATGGGCAGGCATATGACAGGGTTGGAAGGCAGGCGAATCGGAGCCAGCAGGCCAAAGGCCTCCCTGCCATAGCCTGCCCTGATGGGCGCAACTATAGCGTGGCATTGGGATGATATCCCCCGATTCTATTCAGGCTTCCATTCCTGATGCCGCGCTGTATGAAACGGCACGCGGCCCATGTTGCCCACCCTGCCGGGCCTGGTCAAGCGCGGAGGGCCCGGGCGCGTTTCGGAAAACCGGCACCCCATCCCGGTGACGGCACCCGCGCCAGGACATTTGGATAGCGCTTGCCAGCATCGTCGCGCCATGTTCTGCTGTGAAGCCGCCGCTTCGCCGCAACCCTGATGCCGCGACGCGGTCGAAACAGGTCATAAAAGGGCTCACCGCCATGCAAACCTTCCACCTGAACGCCGACGACGGAGAAATCCTGCACGCCGCCTGCTGGCTGCCGGACGGCGCGCCGCGCGCCGTGGTGCTGATCTCCCACGGCATGAGCGAATACGCGGTGCGCTACCACCGCTTCGCCCAAACGCTGACCGCCGCCGGCTACGCGGTCTACGCCCACGACCACCGCGGCCACGGCGCCGCGCCGCGCTTGCGCGGCCATTTCGCCGCCGAGAATGGCTGGGACAAGGTAGTGGCCGACGTGGACACCCTGCGCCGCCACGCCGCGGAACGCCATCCCGGCCTGCCGGTGGCGCTGTTCGGCCACAGCATGGGCTCTTTCATCGCCCGCGCCTATTTCCTGCGCCACGGCACGGCGCTGTCCGGCCTGATCCTGTCCGCCACCGGCTACCGCCAGCGCCCGCTGGCCTGGCTGTTGCGCGGCCTGGCGCGGCTGGCGGCCCGCTTCGGCAGCCCGGAGCGTCCCAGCCGGCTGCTGGCGCGGCTGATTTTCGGCAGCTTCAACCTGGGCTTTCTGCCCGCCCGCACCGGCATGGACTGGCTGAGCCGCGACCCGGCGGAAGTGGACAAATACCTGGCGGACCCGCTATGCGGCTTCGACCCCTGCCCCGGCCTGTGGATAGATTTGTTCGGCGGCATCATCGCCATGGAACGCGGCGAGGCGAGCGGCGATAGCCTGCCGCGCCGCTGTCCGGTCTGGCTGCTGGCCGGCAGCCGCGACCCGGTCAGCCTGGGCAAGCTGGGCCTGGGCCAGCTGGAAATCCGCTACCGCGAAGCCGGCCTGCTGGACGTGCAGACCACGGTCTACCCCGGCGGCCGCCACGAAATGCTGAACGAAACCAACCGCGTGGAAGTGGAGCAGGACATGCTGCGCTGGCTGGAGCGGATTAGCGCGCAGCCAGTCAGTACAGGCTGAGCCTGAGAACCTGTTCACGATTCTTTTTCAGTACTTTGAAAACGCAGGAAACCGCGTATTCGACGCGCCCCCACTCCCTTCAAACCTGCCGATGGGTGGCAGGCCCGAGGTTTTAAGCGGCTGCTTGTTTGAGCACCGCGACGTTAGCGCGCTGCGAGTTCAGCCGCGCCTCGGGCCTGACGGGGCCCAGCGGGAAGCCGTAGGCCAGGCTTGCAGGGCGGCCTTTAGGGTAAAGGGAGATTTGGCCGCGCAAATCTCCCTTTCCGTTCGCCGGGCGGAACCGGCCCTAAATCATCATCCGCGAAGCGGATTCAAGGCATTGGGCAATGGTTCCGAACCGGAAGGATCAGAAACAGCTCCCAAGCGCGCCGGCGCGAATTGGACTAAAATCCGGCGATTCGTTTTTCGCAGGAGGCCGCCATGAGCCTGATTCCCGAGATCAAACCGCAGCAATCGCTGGAACTGCTCAAAGAGCTGCACATCCTGACCCGCGACGGCAAGATCAACCAGGACACCCGCCGCAAGCTGAAACAGGTTTACCACCTGTACCAGTTCATCGAGCCGCTGATGGCCGACGTGCTGGCGGAAAAAGGCGAGATGAGCCTGGCCGACCACGGCGCCGGCAAATCCTATCTGGGCTTCATCCTTTACGACCTGTTCCTGAAGGACAAGGCCGCCGGCAGCGTCTACGGCATCGAAACCCGGCCGGAACTGGTCAGCCGCTCGCAAGAGCTGGCCGCTCGCCTTGGCTTCGAACGCATGGGCTTTTTGAACCTGAGCGTGGAACAGTCGATCACCTCGGAGCAATTGCCGGAGCAGGTGGACATCATCACCGCGCTGCACGCCTGCAACACCGCCACCGACGACGCCATCCGCTTCGCGCTGGCCAAGAACGCGCGCTACATCGTGCTGGTGCCCTGCTGCCAGGCGGAAGTGGCCGGCGTGCTGCGCCAGAAGAAAAACCAGAGCTTCGGCCTGACCCCGCTGTCCGAGATGTGGCGCCACCCCATCCACACCCGCGAGTTCGGCAGCCATCTCACCAATGTGCTGCGCTGCCTGCAATTGGAAGCGCGCGGCTATCAGCTCACCGTCACCGAGCTGGTGGGCTGGGAGCACTCGATGAAGAACGAGCTGATCATCGCCAAGTACACCGGCCAGCGTAAAAGCAGCGCGCGCGAACGCCAGGAGGCGATTCTGAAAGAGCTGAACCTGGAAGACCTGCGCGAGCGCTTCGTATACTAAAAACCGCTTCAAAGTCCGCTGCGTTCCGCGAAGCCATCTCCCTATGGGATTCCCGCGTGGGTATCGCTACGCTCCTCCCACCCTACCTATAACGAGCAATCGCTCCTAGGGTGGGGGAGCCGCAGTCGGCCCCCTCTCCCGCCACTGACGCCTGTCGCCTCGGCCCGTTTCCGGGCCCTGAGCATAATGG
>NZ_JAAOMA010000086.1:0-9677 GCF_011602385.1 Chromobacterium fluminis
ACTATAATCATGCTCGCCCGCATAGTGCATTGAATTACCTGACCCCGACCGAGTACCGGGAGAAACACTTACCCCAACCACGCCTGATTGCTACCTAATCAGTGGTATACCAACTGGGGGAAGGTCACTGGAAGCGTTCAACGTGAAGAAGTAAGACGGGATGAAGCGGCCGAGGGGCCGCACTACTGGCAACAGACATGACGTAGGTCAGACCTCATTTAATTGGCGAATACGCAATAAAAAATCGTCACAAGCAGCAGCTTTTTGATGAAGCTTCCAAGACTATCCGCATAAAGAAGACAAGCCAAATGACTTGCTCTCCCTACTTGATTAACACGTAAAACCTCAACTCTATTTAAACTTTTCCAGGCTTAGAAAATCTTTGATAGTCCTCCGCCTCCGACCAGTCATCGTCAAAAGCTTCTATAAGACGAACCAATACAGAACTCCGCCTTGGAATAAAATAGCTCCGATGTTCTTCAAGAACCACATTAAGTACCTCCTCCCAACGAAGCTCATGCATACAATATGCAATTGCATCAATTGAAAGCATACCTCGACCATCGCTTCTGGCGTTCCTAAAGTGACAAACTGCCTCTATCAACACCTGAGCGAATGTTACTCTTGAATCAGTATTTTTCTTCAGAAAATTTAGCAATTCTTCATATGCGGGCTCAACATCTCCATATTGAGAATCCTCCGCCTCTTGCACCTCATGACAAATACTCTTCAGATCTCTTAAGCGATAGCCTTTTAAAAAAAGGATTACATCATGCATGAGAAAAAATCCCGCGCCAAGCAATGCACAAATAGCTCCCGCCTTCATTATTCTTACGGAAAAATCATAATCAATCCAAGGAATACACCCCCAAAATGGCCAGTAAATAATTGGAATTATTAAAATCAAAGCAATACAAGAAATAAAACTTATCAATTGCCAAGTAACAAGCTGAACAAACAATCTTATGCAGAAAAACTTCAAAAATAAAAGCATAATCACCTTCCATTCTTCATTCCGTTCGCAACCACCGAATTTGCAACCTCTTGACCAAAACTACCAGTAAAAAGGCCGGCAGCATTAGGGATAGGACTAGGGGCACTCCATCCCTGTATTCCGTATGGCCCATACCGTAACCCACTGAGGCCGGTGCCATGGATTAAATGCTGCATCAAGTCGGCCAGTTACTGCACTACCAAGACCAAACCTAACCACACTCCCTACCGCGGCCCCCGTCATACTTGGCAAAGGATTTTGCCTCTGGAAACCAGTCCCAACACTAGCGGAATCTAGCCTAGCTATGGCTGTGAAGCCAGAGTTTTATTTATTCAGACCAGCCCGCTCTCCTCTTGGCCATATAACTCGACTAGATAACTTCTGATCCCATCAGCACCATACATAAAAGTCAAATAAGCACACAAATCATGCTCCCCCCTTCCTACCCCCAGACCAGCAACACCGTTAAAACTAGTCCACAATGAACTATACTCCAACTCCAATTGCACACCATTTTTCTGAATCACTTGAAATCTAGTCACCCCTTTTTTTCGGGAGTGCACTTTAAAATAGTTTCCTGATCACTCAAATCTAATTTAGTGCACTTATACTGAAGACTAATCTTTTATTTTTCGCATAAAGTGCCAAACAGCCACCCAAAACAAAATCGTAAATACCAGAAACAATATATGAGGACATATCTCCCGTAACAGAAATGCTTCGACCATCTCCACTCAAAATTCATTAAATTCTATCAATGTTCCAAAATCATTAAATTTCTCAAGCTGCAACAAAGCCATTTCAATTACCTCCCGGCGGAAAATCCAAGCAACATGTTAATAGCAGGGTCTTTTTGCATAGACTTTTGAATTACGACATTCCAGTCTCCATACCTTCTAAACAATTGATCTGGCGTTGGCCCGACAGGGCTACCATATAACTTCATGTTTCCAACCTCCAAAACATACACCTCTCTCCCTTAGTTTGGAACGATAAGGACTGGCTCCACCAGTTGCAGAGACCAGTCCTTTATTAATCGTCAAATCTTTCAGATAGACTTGAATGCTTCGAGAAGGAACAATTTTAGAATATTCAAAGCTTGTGCCTCACTTTTCGCCCAAGCCAATTCATTTTTTGAACCACGTTCCGAGTAATAAATCAACCACTCGCCCCCAATTTTTTCCAAACAAAAAGAGTCGTCTTGATCCTTATAGAAAGAATAGGCATCCAATGGAATATTTTTCCTATTACAAAACTCTATCAACTCTTGCTGTGTCCAACTCATCGTGGCCCTCCTAACTTTTCTATATCAAGGTAATATTGAACGCTATTTGGTAATTTATATTGAACACCAAGTCCCTTTTGACCAAACCAAGGTGCAATAGTCGCGCGCTCGACTCCCAAAATACTTCCATTAACAGAATATACTGAAGGAGGGAAGGAAGGCATGCTACTCAATGCATGCGACTCCAGTGGAAGTCCAGCAGGAGACACAAACGAGCCCGTGGTACGACCAAATCGATCAACAAGATTAACCCCACCCCCACCGCTTGATTCCAAAGAAATAAATCTTTGGGTACCCGGAAGTGCTCCATCATATGGAGGCCACCAAATACTACCATCAGGCCTCTTCCATCCGGCTGCTTCCGCAAGCCCACGCTCCCTTGTCAACAACGCTCTTTCGTTGATTGTTAAATTCAGACTCCTATACGTACGATTTACACTATTTTCTGAGAATTCCTTATAAACAAGGCTTTCCGCCTCTATTATTCCTTTGCTTGGAACTACTCCAGCAACCACTCTACGAGTAATCCCCCCATCCATAAAGTTTAAACCAAACTCCAATGAAGCATCAGGCCGACCTGAACTCAAGTCCTGTAAAGACTGGTACAGGCTTGCAAGATTATCGGCCCTCCAATCCTGGTAGTCATTCCAAGCCTGTTTTGCACCACCAGCTATCCCAGCGGTTGTCGCACCAAATTTCGCAAATCCGCTATCCTCCATCACCCCCAAACCACCACCATTGTAAGCACGCTGGAAGGCTTGCCAAGCGCTCTCGTCTTGCAGGCGCGACTGACCCGGAGCTTCCACTCTGGATGGGTCATAATCATCCACCGCCAGCGCCGGCAACGGCCGGCTGCCGTCCAGTATCTCCCACGCAGGGTAGACAAATAAAATTTACCTACCCTAACTTGCTGGCCAGCTGGCGCTCTTTACGCAGTTTAGCGATAGCCTTTTAAAAAAAGGCTCACATCGCGTACAAAAAATAACACCGCGCCAAGCAATGCTTCAATAACCCCAACCTTTATCACTTTCAATGAAAAATCATAGTCAAGCCAAGAAATATGTCCCAAAAATGGCCAATATAGGATTGGAATCGTTACAATCAAAACAACACAAGTCATAAAGCACATCAATTGCCAAATAATAAATTGGACAAATAACCTCATAAAAAAAACTTCAAAAATAAAAGCATACTCACCTTCCATTCTTCATTCCGTTCACAACCACCGAATTTGAAACCTCTTGACCTAAACCTCCGCCAAGAAGGCCAATAGCGTTAGGTACAGGGCTAGGGGCACTCCATCCCTGTATTCCGTATGGTCCTACAGTTATCCACTGAGGCCGGTGCCATGGGTTAAATACAGGATCAAGTCGGCCAGTTATTGCACTTCCAATCCCAAATCCAACTACGCTCCCCACTGCTGCGCCGGCCATGCTTGGCAAAGGATTTTGCCCCTGGAAACCAGCCCCAACGCTAGCGGAATACGTATTGAAAGCAACAGTACTTCCCAAACTGGCTCCATTCGTCCACCAGCCAGTAGCCGCCCCCAAGCCAACATCAAGCCAATTCACTGCTTGATCAGGAGTAAATACCTTTTGCGCTCCATAATTTGCTTCTCCACCAAGCACAGCTGTCGCAAATCTACTCCATAGACTTGCCCCCTGAGCCACTATCATCCTTCCCATGGCAGGCAGGCTTAGCACCATCTCAGGGTACACACTTTTCAGTGCTTGGCTTTCCGTCGTGGGCAGCTTCCAGTTGGCGGCATATTCAGCCTCGGCTTTGGTCAAGCCATCCTTCTTCCCTTTGCTTCGTGTCGTCTTCTGACCCGCCAAGTCTGACGTAGACTTTCCCGCCGTCGCCCGCTGCGCCCACTCCACTTCCATCTCCCTAATCTGTCTGTCAGGAGAGTTTGCCAAGACGCTGTGAGCAAGCCCTTTGACTTGCCCACCTTACTCACCACATAAAATTTTTATATATTCCCATAAAAACCACCAACAACAACTATTACAACGATCACAAGCAACACAAAAATCCAATAAAACATCTTCTGCCTTTTAGTGGATTTTTTATATTGATCATCCCTTACAGTTGGATGACCCCATGACATTCAACCCTAATTTTAAAAAATCCTATATCCATAACTAAGTGGCTAAACAGAAACCCCTGGCACTCCAAACCCATATTCAACGGCCCTAGTTCCATCAAACGACATACTGACGCCACCCTCAACACCTATGAGAGGCGTTATTGGATAAAAGCCGGAAAAGGCGGGGCACCATACCATTGAGATTACCTAGTAACAGTCAATGTAAATTTAATCACATGTAATTTTTACATAACCCGTACACCACCCCAATAATAATCATTAAAAAAATAGCGGAAATAAAAAACCAGTATATTCTTTTCTGCCTCTTAGATAGTTTCTTATATTGTTCCACATCCATCAGGGGAGCTGACATGAATTACCTCTTATCAAAAAATTCTATATCCATACCCGAATGGAGATACAGACACTCCAGGTGTTCCAACTCCATACTCAACAGCCTTCATCCCGTTAGGAACAATGTTAACGGCACCTCCAATGCCAAAAACAGGGGTTAAAGGGTAAAAACCTGAAGCGGTATATCCATAGCCTCCAAGTAAATTATCTACCTTTTGAGCACTCCCACCACCAACGACATTACCAAAGGTAATAGACCCACCAGGCAAGTAAGAAGGGGCAGAATAGAAGCGAGAGCTCGAGTAAGAAACATATCCATTGAGATTATAAAGATTAACAGACATGCCTATCGAGCCTAACAAAGGAATCGATCCATTAATTGCCACATAATCCGGATTAAATGTTGCCTTTGGCTGGTAGTATGGCATGCTATCTTTAATAGGAATGGCTCTTTGCTCTACGGATGACGTATTACTCCCTCCCCTACTATTAGCTTCGTTGATCACATCTTGAATTGCTTGGTTCAGCTCATTCCGGTGCTGCGTATTATCTTTAACTCCTGTCAATCCAGCCGACAATGCCCTAATTTTTATTACATCATTATTAGATAGTGAACCGATACCACTGTAAGTACTGTTACCAATATTCATTGCTCCTGAATCAGCTCGCGCCTTCGCCGCCGTCGCCCGCTGCGCCACTTCCCCACCCTCCAGCCAGCTAAAACGCTCTTGCTCCTTGACGGTGGCCAGGCTCAGTGCCGAGGCATTGCTTCCCCGTCCCCAAATCTGCGCCAGCGCCTGTTGGGGCTGCCGCCGCTCTTGATCCCGCTTCATCATGCCGGCCACCACGCTGTCTCCCAGCGCGCCGCCGAAGGATTCCGCCGCGATCGCGCCCCAATTCGGCCGTTGCCCGCTCAGTTGCGATTGAATCCCGCCGGAGACTAGGCCGCGCGCGGTGCCTTGAGCCAGTCTGGTGAAGGTGTCGTTTGGGGGGCCGCCGAGGTTGACTTGGCTACCCGCAAAAGCCCCCACCCCGCTGGCCGCCACCGCACTCCAGCTAAATTGCTTCTGCAAGCCGGTCGCCATGGCCACGCCCTGGGTCAGCGCGTTGCCCGCCGCCGCCCGCAGCGCGAGCGGGGTGCCGCCCAGCGCGCCCCCCAGGCCCGCGCTGACGCCGGCCCCAAGAGCGCTCAACCCCACTTGGCTCCAGGAGAAACTGTCTTGACTGCCTAGTAGCATACCGGTGCCTTGACCAGCAATAGAGCCCGCAGCTCCGGCTAGCGCCCAACCTAGTACGCCACCGCCTGCGATTGGACCCAATACACTCGTCACAGCAATACTCACCGCCACAGAGATAATCCGACCAATAACACTATTGAAGAACCCACCGAAGAGCCCACCCCGTCGCCTACGTACTGTTTGTTGAATCACTATCTGTTTTGGCGGCGGGTCCGGCAGCGTTGGCGTCACGTCCCCTATCGCCTCGCCCGGGCGGTACACCCGGTAGGTGCCGCTGTTGTTGTGCACATTGGTGATTTTGTTGGGCACGGTCAGGATTTGGCCGGCGATGAGCGCTTCGCTCCCGCTCAGGCTGTTGGCGTCCGCCAGCAGATACCACATTGCCTGGTCGCCCCACAGCGACGCCGCCAGGCTTTGCAAGGTGTCCCCCGCCTTCACCGTGACGAAGCCCGGCGTCTGGCCCGGGTAGCTCGGACCGATCGGCTCGTAGTTCTGGTCGAAGTCGGCGCTGTTCACCGGCTGGCCTTCGCGGTACTGGTCTTTGCGGTTGCCGATCTGGCTTTGCGCCAAGGCCTGGGCGTAGTCGACGCGGCTGGCGCCGTCGTTGCCCACCGAGCCGATCTGCTTGCCGTCCAGGTAGTAGTAGTCCTGCCGTTTGTAGGTGCTGCCCTTGGCGATTTCCTCGCGCTTGAGCACCAGGCCCTGGGCGTTGTTGACGTAGCGGAGGCTGCGCTGGCCCACTTCGTCGCGCGCTTCGGCCAGGTGGCCGTTGACGTTGTAGCTGAGATGGGAGTAGCCCTTTTCCCAGCCCGGCGCGTCCTTGTTGTACGGCTGGGCGGTAATGGTGCTTTGCTTGGCTTCGTCCCACCATTCATAGCCGTAATAGCTGGTGGTGGTGGTGCCGCTGCTGCTCTGGGCGCTGCTGGCCACGGTGCCGTCCGCCATCAGGCTGTAGGTGGTGGTGGCGCCGTCCCGGGTTTGCTGCAGCAGTTTGTGGTCGGCGTCGTAGCGGGACTGGGTCTGGCTGCTGACGCCGCCGTCGCCGTTCCAGCGGTATTGGCGGTATGCGGTGGCGCGTCCCAGCAGGTCGTTGTCGCGCTGGGAGGCCAGCTTGCCGTTGATGCGGGTGCTCTCCAGATAGCCGTCGGCGCTGTAGCTGTAGGTCTCGGTGGTTCCATCAGAGGCGTTGATGGCCTGCACCCGTTCGCCGGCGGCGTTGTAGAGGATGTCGACGCCGTCGCCGCCTTGCGGACCACGGCTGATCTGGCCGTCGATCTTGCTGCCCTTGGTGGTGACAAAGCGGTTCATGCTGTCGTAACGGTACCAGTAGTCCTGGATCCGCTTCTGGCCGTCGACGCCGTCGTGGTAGACGCTGTTGACGTTGATACGGTTGCCGACCGCGTCGTAGCGGTAAGTGATCAGGAATTTAGGATCCTTGATCTGGGTGACCCGGCCCAGCGCGTCGTACTGGATGTCGGCGTACTGATAGAACTCGCGGCTCTGGTTGTTGAGGCTGGTATAGCCTTCAAAGGTCTTATTGCCGTCGTTGTCGTATTCGTACAGGGTGTAGCTGTCCAGCGCGTGGTCGGACAGGCTCTTCAGATAGCCGTTGCCGTAGTACTGGTAAGTGATGCGCTGGCCGGTGCTGCCGCTTTGTTCGGCCACCTGGCCGGCGTGGTTGTAGCGGTAGCTGAAGCGGTGGTTGCCCAGGTCGACATGGGCCACCTTATGGCCGAACAGGCTGACGTCGTCGGTCTGGCTGCGGCCGTTGGCGTCGGTCTTGACGCTGCGCCAGCCGCCGACGACGATGCCGCCGGCCCCGGCGATGGCGGCGTCCCACTGGTAGCGGTAGCTCACCCGGCGCCCGGCGGCGCTGACGGTGGCCAGCACCCGGCCCAGGCTGTCGTAGCGGGTGCTGGCGCTTAGGGTGGTGCGCCCATCGGCGCTGTTGCGGTGGGCGATGCGCTGGCCGGCGCTGTCGTAGTCGTATTCGTCGTAGCCGCGACGGCCGTCGGCGCGCTGGGCGTGGTCTTGCCGGATCAGCTGGTGGTTGGCGTTGTAGCGGTAGTCGCTGCGGCGGCCGATTTCGTCGATGCTATAGCGCAGATTGCCGAACACGTCGTAGCCCAGTTGCTTGACGCCGCCGTCGGCGTGGGCTTGGCCGCCGAGCCGGCCTTGACCGGCTTCACTGCCGGCCAGCCAGCTTTGGCGGTTGAGCTGGCCGTTGGCGTCGATGCTGGCCACCAGATTGCCCAGCGCGTCGTAGCGGTACTGGGTGCGCGGCGCCTGCTGGACGCTGGTGCCGTTGTTGAGGGTGATGGCAGCCTTTGGGTCTTGCTTGGTCAGCAGTTGGCCGAAGGCGCTGTATTCAAAGGTGGTGGTGTTGCCGCGGCCGTCGGTTTCGCTGCTCACTTCGCCGAAGGCGTTGTACTGCTGGCGGCGGATGATGTTGTGCTCGCTCTGGCTGGTGCCGGTGATCACCCAGTTGAGGCGGGCGCTGTCGACGCCGCTGTGGCGGCGCAGATAGCCGCTGACGTCCAGCGCCGCGCCGTCGGCGCCGGTCAGCAAGGCGCCCTGGGCGTCGGCCAGCTGGTAGCGGTACTCGTAGTCGCCGACGGCCAGCGCGTCGGCGTTCAAAGCGAACTGGCCCTGGGCGTTGCGGCTCAGCGCCGCCTGGGTCCAGGCGCCCTGGCTGCCCTTGCTCCGGTAGGACAGCAAGAGCTGGGCGGCCTGGGCCTGCGGCGGATTGAAGCTGACCATCAGCGGCAGCGTCAGGCCCTTGGTATTGACGCTGACGGCGCCGCCGCCCAGCGTCAGTTGGCCGCCGGCGCGATTGAGCATCAGGCCATTGGCGTCGAACAGCTGGTATTCGAATTCATACACCGTCGGCGCGCTCAAGCCCTTGGCCAGCGCGCTGCTGTCCCAGTCCCATTCGCCGTTGGCGGCGCGACTCAGCGGCGCTTCGGCCCAGGCGCCGCCGGCCGTGCGGTAGCGGATCAGGCCGCGGGTGGCCGCCGCCGGCTGATTGCCGCCGATGTGGACGATCTGCGGCTGGTCGCGCCAGGCGACGGGCTGGGTGACAGAAGCCGCTTCGCCGGGGCGGAAGCTACCCACCACCGCGCCCAGTGACTGACCGTTGGCGTCGAGGCGCTCAAGTTCATACTCCCAGGTTTGGCCGGCGGCCAGGCCGTACTGCGCGGGGTTGAAGTGGAGCCAGCCTTGGACGCCGGTGGCGGCCAGGGGGTGAGCGGCGCTCCATTCGCCGCCCGGCTGGCGGAAGCGCACGCGCCCGGTGGTAACAGCGTTGCCGAGGTTGGTCAGCGCAATCCGGTTATCGCTATACATGAAGGCGCTATCGACAGCTATATTGGCTTGATTCAGGGTGGATGCTTGAAAGCTACTGAGTCGGCGCTCATTTAGCTGCATTGTTCCCTGACGGGCATTGATGACCCCTCCATCTGCATTGAGCGTGATATATCGGAACTGATAGGCTCCGATCTCCAACTCCCCCAACCCCCATGTCGTGAAAATAACCTCCCCATCTCCTCGTACAAGCCTTGTGGTTTCGAGGCTTACCCAAGCATCGCTCTCTTTATCGCTGCGAATAAAGAGTAACAAGCGAGATGCACTCTGAGGCTGCCCAAAGGCTCTAAACAACAAAGCATAAGAAGATTCCGACCCTCCCCCAGGTCTAGGTCTAGGAGGAGACACATGCCC
>NZ_JAAOMA010000087.1:0-9026 GCF_011602385.1 Chromobacterium fluminis
CTCCAGCCCCGCACTTCCCCCAGAACGCGAAACCCGGAGCGCGCCTCGAGGGGACACTTGGGCGCTACACGAGGTGGTTTGCTCTCTCTAAAAAAGATCAATGATTTGGCTAAGTGGGTCCCTTTTGGGGATAACTATCCAATTCCACCCGATCTGTGGATATCTCAAAAGAGCCAAGAAGAAACTACGTTTGCGATGCGCCCCTAGTCCCTTCAAGCCTGCCGACGGGTGGCAGGCCCGAGGTCTTAAGCGGCTGCCTGTTCGAGCAGCGCGACGTTAGCGCGCTGCGAGTTCAGCCGCGCCTCGGGCCTGACGGGACCCGGCGGGAAGCCGTAGGCCAGGCTTGCAGGGCGGCCTTTGGGGTGAAGGGGAATTTGGCCGAGCAAATTCCCCTTCCTGCCTGCCGGGCAGCCCCGGTAATGAAAATCATCATCCGCGTAGCGGATACAAGCTTATGCATAAGAACAGTGTTGCTTGCTCTAGCGGCCGGGCGCCGGTCCCCATGCCGACAAGATCTCTCGCTCCTCTTGGGTCATCTGAGTCAAATTGGCCAGCGGCATGTATTTGGACGCCACCGCCTGCTTGATTCTGTGGGCGTTGATGAGGATTTCCTGCGCATCGTCAAACTTCAAACCGGCCGGCGGCGCCACGAAGCCGGCCTGGCTGGGCGTGGCCGAGTGACAGGACAGACAGCGGTTTTGAATGATGGCGTGAATCTGACGCAGGCTGTCGGCTGTTTTTTGCGACGTCGACGCCGCCAGCGAATCCGCCGCGGCTTGCGGTGCGGTTGGCGCGATGGTGGGCGGCGGCGGCGCGGCCAATAAGCCCACGCCGGCCAGCAACAGGCCGCCCAACGCCGGCAGCAGCGGCCGCTTGCGGCCGGAGTGACGCAGCACGAAGTATTGACGGATCAGCGCGCCGGACAGGATGAACAGCACCATGATCAGCCAGGCGTGGCGGTTGCCGTAGGTGAAGGAGTAGTGGTTGCTGATCATCAGGAACACCACCGGCAGCGTGAAATAGGTGTTGTGCACCGAGCGCTGCTTGCCGCGCAGCCCATCCAGCGGATTGGGTTTGTCGCCGGCCTGGATGGCGCGCACCATGCGGCGCTGACCGGGAATGATCCAGAACAGGACATTGGCCGACATGCAGGTGGCCATGACCGCGCCGGTGATCAGGAAGGCGGCGCGGCCCTGGAAGATCTGGCTGCTGGCGTAGGCCACCAGCGTCATCAGCAGCGCCACGGCCAGGCTGAGCGCGCCGTCGCGGTTCATGTCCGGGCTGATGCGACGGCAGAGTTGGTCGTAGGCCAGCCAGCCGCCCAGCAGGAAGGTGGTGGCGATCACCGCGGCCTGGCCGCCGGACAAGGCCGCCGCCCAGGCCCAGGGGCTGCCGGAGTTGACCAGGTAGAAGGAGGCGTTGAACAGGTAGAGCAAGGAGAACAGGCCGAAGCCGGACAGCCAGGTGGCGTAGGATTTCCAGAACGACCAGTGCAGCTTGTCGTCCAGCGGGAAGGGCGGCTGGCCCAGGTATTTCTGGTTGTGGTAAAAGCCGCCGCCGTGCACGGCGAACATCTCTCCGTGCAGGCCGCGCCGGGCATCGGCGGCGGAGGGCGGCGACAGGCTGTTGTCCAGCATGACGAAGTAAATCGATTCGCCTATCCAAGCGATGGCGGCGATCACGTGCAACCAGCGCAGCAGCAGGTTGCCCAGCTCCAGCAGGTAGTTTTCCATGGCGAGGTTTCCGGGTGGGGGACGGGAACAGCGTCAACTGCCGCGGTAGGTGGAGTAGCTCCAAGGCGTGAGGACCAGCGGCACATGGTAGTTTTCGTCCGCCTTGGCGACGCCGAAGCGCAACGCGACTTGGTCGAGGAAGCGCGGTTCCGGCAGCTTCACGCCTTGGGCGGCGAAGTAGTCGCCGGCATGGAACAACAGTTCGTACACGCCTGCGCGCAGCTGCTCGCCTTCCAGCAGCGGGTGTTCGCAGCGGCCGTCGCGGTTAGTCGTCGCCTCGTCCAGCAACAGCCGTTGTTCTCCGTCCAGCCGGTACAACTGGCAGCGAACGCCCGCCGCCGGCTTGCCGTGCATGGTGTCCAGCACATGGGTGGTTAATTTGCCCACGGTTGTTTCTCCTTTGTTGTGCGGCCCGATCTGGCGGGCCTGTTGTCGATCTTGTTGTTCGCGATGGCGATTTAAAATTGTCGACAATTTGTGTTGACGATAGTGTTTGCTCACGACAATAATTGTCAACAAAATTCTGAAAGCATAGAGCGGGATATGGAAATACCGGGAGGAGACATGTTGCATTCCGCTAACGGAACCCAGGCCGCCGCCGCGCCGAGGGCGTCCACCCTGGCGGGCGACGGCGCGCCGAGCAATGACGCCGACCGCTTGTACTGGGA
This sequence comes from Chromobacterium fluminis, assembly GCF_011602385.1. Taxonomy (NCBI): domain Bacteria; kingdom Pseudomonadati; phylum Pseudomonadota; class Betaproteobacteria; order Neisseriales; family Chromobacteriaceae; genus Chromobacterium; species Chromobacterium fluminis. The sequence continues at coordinate 2,402 of NZ_JAAOMA010000087.1, forward strand.
AATCTTCGACGCGGTGATAGACCAGCGGCTATTGCCGGGGGTCAAGCTGACCGAGGCGGTGCTGTGCGACGCCTTCCAGTGTTCGCGCAGCAGCGCCCGCAGCGCGCTGGCCCAGTTGGCGCATGACAAGATTGTGGACATCCAGCCTAACCGCGGGGCCTTCGTCGCCAAGCCGGACGAGAAGGAAACCCGCGATGTGTTCGAGGCGCGGCGCATGGTTGAGGCGGCGATTCTGGACAAGCTGTTGGCCTTGCCCGATCTGGCCGAGCGTTTGCCGCCGATGCGGCGCATGGTGGCTGACGAGCGCGCGGCTTTCGAACGCGGCGACCGGGTTAGCTGGATCCGTCTGTCCAACGCTTTTCACGTGCAACTGGCGCGCCTGGCCGACAACGAGGTGTTGACCGAATTGATGCACGGCCTGTGCTCGCGCACTTCGCTGATCATCGCTTTGTACGATGTGCCCGGTCGCAGCGCCTGCTCCTTCGACGAGCATGAGGCGATCCTGGCGCGGCTGGAAGCCGGAGATCGCGCCGGCGCAGCGGCGGCGATGCACCATCATCTGGAAGACTGCGAGCGGCGGATGAAGGTGGAAGCTCCCAGCCGCCTGGACCCGTGGACGGTATTCAACCTTAAGCGCTGACAGCGGGAAGGATGGCCATGCAGGCGGATTATCCACGCGATTTGATCGGCTACGGCCGCGAGCTGCCCGAGGCCAATTGGCCGGGGGCGGCGCGCATCGCCGTGCAGTTCGTGCTCAATTACGAGGAAGGCGGCGAGAGTTGCGTGTTGCACGGCGACGCCGGCTCCGAGCAGTTCTTGTCGGAAATCATCGGCGCGGAGGCCTACCCAGCGCGGCATCTGTCGATGGAGTCGATTTACGAGTACGGCTCGCGCGCCGGGGTGTGGCGCATTCTGCGCGAGTTTGAGCGGCGCGGCCTGCCACTGACGGTGTTCGGCGTCGGCATGGCTTTGGAGCGGCATCCGGAGCTGGCCAGCGCGCTGGCGGAGTTGGGCCATGAGGTGGCCGGCCACGGTTATCGCTGGATTCATTATCAGCAGGTGGACGAAGCGGTGGAGCGCGAGCATATGCGGCGCTGCGTGGAGGCGATACGTCGTTTGACCGGCCAGCGTCCGTCCGGCTGGTATACCGGCCGCGACAGCCCCAATACGCGCCGGCTGGTGGCGGACGACGGCGGCTTTCTCTACGACTCCGATTACTACGGCGACGATTTGCCGTTCTGGACCCTGGTGCGACGCAGCGACGGCGGCGAGCCGCCGCATCTGATCGTGCCTTACGCGCTGGACACCAACGATATGCGCTTCGCCACCGCGCAGGGCTTCAATACCGGCGAGCATTTTTTCAGCTATCTGAAAGACGCTTTCGATGTGCTCTACGCCGAGGGCGCCGACAAACCGCGCATGCTGTCGGTGGGGCTGCATTGCCGTCTCATCGGCCGGCCCGGCCGCTTTGCCGGTCTGTGCCGCTTTCTCGATTATCTGGAGCGTCATCCGCGGGTGTGGGTGTGCCGGCGGGTGGACATCGCCCGGCATTGGCGGGAGACGCATCCTTTCACCGGAGAGCGGCCATGTCCTTGACGCTGGAACGCATCAACGCCCTGCCGACAGAGCAGTTCGTCGCCGCGCTAGGCGGCATTTTCGAACACTCTCCCTGGGTGGCGGCGCAGGCGGCCGGCCTGCGGCCGTTCACCAACGTGGCGGACCTGCACGGCTGCATGCGGCGGCAGGTGGAGGCGGCCGGCGTGGAGGCGCAATTGCGCTTGATCCGCGCCCACCCGGAGTTGGCCGGCAAGGCGGCGCAGCGCGGGGACTTGACCGTCGAGTCCGCCGCCGAGCAAGGCGGCGCCGGCCTGGATCAGTGTTCGCCGCAGGAACTGGAGTTGTTGCGGCGGCTGAACGCCGACTACCGGGCCCGTTTCGGTTTTCCCTTCATCTTGGCGGTGCGCGGCTATGGGCGCGCCGGCGTCATCGCCGAGTTCCAGCGGCGGCTGGCTGCCGAGCCGGAGGCGGAACGGCTGGCCTGTTTGCAGCAAATCTATCGGATCGCCGGCCTGCGCTTGGCCGAACTGATTTCTTCCTGATCCCGCGACTAGACCGGAGCCGCCATGTCCAGCCAGATTCTCGTCATGTACTTGTTGTCCATCCTGGTGGTGATCGCCGTGCCCGGCCCCCTGTCGCTGTTCATGGTCGCCACCAGCGCCGAGCATGGCCTGTTGCGCGCCTGGCCGGCGTTTGCCGGCGGCGTGCTGGCGTCTTTGTCGCTGCTGCTTTTGTCCGCCTTGGGCGTGGGCGCGCTGATCCTGGCCTCTCCCGGTCTGTTCTCCATCCTGCAGACGCTGGGGGCTGGCTATCTGCTGTGGCTGGGCTTTAAGGCCTGGCGCGGCGCAGGGCAGGCCGCGTTCGCACAGCACGGCAGGCGCGGCGCGCCGGCGCAATGGTTTTCCCATGCCTTTCTGCTGGGCATCAGCAACCCCAAGGACATCGCCTTTTTCGTGGCGCTATTGCCGCAGTTCATCGACGCCCATGCGCCGCTGGCGCCGCAATTGGGCTGGATGGCGGCCGGCTGGGCGGTAATCGATTTATCGTGCAAGACCGCGTACGGCTTGCTGGCGCAGTTGTTCTTCCAGCGTCTGGCGGTGTTGCGCATCGTGTTTCTCAAGGCTTCGGCCTTGTTTTTCCTGGCCTTGGGGCTGGCGTTGATCTGGAGCCGGCTGACGGCATGAACGGCGGACGGCGCGGCCAGATGGCGCGCGCCGACGCCATTGATAAGGAGAAAGTCTGATGGCGCTTGTCAATCACCCGGCAGGAACGGTGCTGCACGCTCCGGCGGTCGAGGTGCCGGAGTTCGCCCGGCGTTACGCCAACCTGGCCGCCGCCGATTTCGGCGCCAGAGTTCTGGCCTGTTCCGATCAGTGGTTCGCCGCGGCGGAGCGGATGCTGCAAGCGTCCGAGCCGGTGTTCATCGTCGGCGAGTTCGACGATCACGGCAAATGGATGGATGGCTGGGAAACCCGCCGTCGCCGCAACGGAGGCTACGACCACGCGGTGATCAAGCTGGGCCTGCCCGGCGTGATCAAAGGGCTGGACATCGATACCAGCCATTTCAGCGGCAATTATCCGCCGGCGGCCTCGGTGGAGGCCTGCCGCTCGGACGGCGATCCGGACGAGCGGACCGAGTGGGTGGAGATCCTGCCGGCCGCGTCCTTGGGCCCCAGCGCCCATCATTTCATCGCCATCGACGATGCGCGCGATTGGACTCATTTGCGCTTGAATATCTATCCGGACGGTGGCGTGGCGCGCTTCCGGGTCTACGGCCAGCCGGCCTGCGATTGGGCGCGGCAGGACCCGGCCGCGCTGCATGAGGTGTCGGCGCTGGCCAAGGGCGGCCGCGTTGTTGCTTATAACGACGCCCATTTCGGCGTGCCCTTCCGGCTGATCATGCCGGGGCGCGGCGTCAATATGGGCGACGGCTGGGAAACCCGCCGTCGGCGGGAGCCGGGCAACGATTGGTGCATCGTCGAGCTGGGGCATGCGGCGCGGGTGGACAGCATCGAAGTGGACACCGCCCACTTCAAGGGCAATTATCCGGACCGGATTTCGGTACAGGCCGCCTATGTCCGCCATGGCACCGATCAGTCCATCGTGACCCAGGCCATGTTTTGGGACGCTCTGCTGCCGGAGCAGAAAACCGAGATGGACCGGCAGCATTTTTACGACAAGACCATGCTGCGCGATCTGGGCGCGGTCACCCATGTGCGGCTGAACATCTTCCCGGACGGCGGGGTCAGCCGGTTGCGGATTTGGGGACGGCTGGCGGATTGAGCCGCTCGCCCTTGCCGATGGCGTTCTGTTGAGGAGCGAGGCATGAGGATTCTAAGCTTGGAACCGTTGACCAAACAGGCGTTCGCCCCGTTTGGCGATGTGATCGAAATCGACGGCAGCGATTGGTTTCCCATCAATCAGGGCAGCACTCGCCGCTATCACCGGCTGGGCCTGGTGGAGGCCGGCGGCGGCCTGCCCGGCATCAGCATGGCGCGCGGCGACGCGCATCGCCTGCCGCTGGAGATCCGCATGCTGGAACGGCATCCGCTGGGTAGCCAGGCTTTCATCCCTTGCAACGGCGTCGCTTGCGTGGTGGTGGTGGCGCCGGCTTGCGTCGGCGACCGGCCGGACGAAAGCCGGGTCCGCGCCTTTCTGGCGCGCGGCGATCAGGGCGTCAACTACCACCGCGGCACCTGGCACCACCCGCTGACCTGTCTGGAGCGGGCCGGCGATTTCATCCTGCTGGACCGCATCGGCGCCGGCGACAATTGCGACGAGGCGATGCTGTCGCAGTCTTATCTCATCCAATCGGTCGGCGCTGGTTAGCCTGCGTCGGCCTCCTTTTTTAGCGGTCAAGGAGTCGGTTGTGTAATACCCGCAAGTCGTCAGGGCGGCGGCGTTTGAAAAAGCGGCCCGGCATCTACAAAGGAGACGTGCATGGATTCCAAGCTGTCGGTGCACCCGGTGGATCAACGCCTGCCCTTGGGCAAGCTGTTCACTCTGGGCCTGCAACATGTGTTGGTGATGTACGCCGGTGCGGTGGCTGTGCCGCTGATCATCGGCAGTTCTCTGGGCTTGCCCAAGGAGCAAATCGCGTTCTTGATCAGCGCGGACCTGTTCTGTTGCGGGGTGGTGACCTTATTGCAGTGCTTGGGCGTTCGCGGTCTGGGCATCCGGCTGCCGGTCATCATGGCGGTGACTTTCGCCGCGGTGGGGCCGATGGTGGCGATTGGCGGCAATCCGGCGCTGGGTTTGCCCGGCATTTTCGGGGCCACCATCGGCGCCGGGGTGCTCAGCTTGTTGATGGTGCCGCTGATGGGGCGATTGATCGGCTTGTTTCCACCGCTGGTCACTGGGGTGGTGATCACCTCCATCGGCCTGTCCATCATCCGGGTTGGCATCGACTGGGCCGCCGGCGGCAGAGGCAACCCGGACTATGGCCATCCGCTCTATCTGGGGGTATCGGTGGCGGTGCTGGTGTTCATTCTTCTGGTTACCCGTTATCTGAAAGGTTTCTTCTGCAATATCGCGGTATTGCTGGGTTTGTTGTTCGGCTTTGCCCTGGCCTTGCTGTTGGGCAAGGTCAACTTGGGTGGCTTGGGCGAGGCCGCTTGGTTCGCGCCCATCGCGCCCTTCCGTTTCGGCATGCCGCGTTTTGAACTGTGGTCCATCCTGACATTGACCGTGGTGATGCTGATCATTTTTGTGGAATCCATGGGTATGTTCCTGGCGCTGGGAGAGATTGTGGAGCGTCCGGTGGACAGGGCCGCCTTGGTGAGAGGCCTGCGGGTGGATGCGCTGGGCACGGTGATAGGCGGCCTGTTCAACTCCTTCCCCCATACCTCGTTTTCCCAGAATGTCGGCCTGGTGGGCGTTACCGGCGTCAGCAGCCGCTGGGTGTGCGTGATGGCCGGCGGCATTCTGCTCGTATTTGGCTTGGTGCCCAAGATGTCGCTGATCGTGGCGTCGATTCCTCCCTTTGTGTTGGGCGGAGCCGGCCTGGTGATGTTTGGCATGGTGCTGGCCACCGGGATCAAGATTCTGGGCAAGGTGGATTATCAGACGCAGCGGCATAATTTGCTGGTGGTGGCCATCAGCCTGGGTTTGGGCATGATTCCGACGGTGTCGCCCGGCTTTTTCCGGCAATTGCCGGAAGTGCTGGCGCCCTTGTTGCATAGCGGCATCTTGCTGGCCACGGTTAGCGCGGTGGTGCTGAATGTCTGGTTCAACGGCTTGGCGCGGCCGCGGGAAACGGCGTCGCCCGGCGTCGTGCTTGGGGAGGCCGCGCATTAGCGGGGGCGGGGTTGCGACGGCCGGGATCAGGCGGTTTCGGCGCTCGCCGCCGCGATCTCGCGCTTATTCCCGTACATCTTCCGGTCCGCCACCGTCAACAACTCGTCGATCAACAAGCCGTCCTCCGGGTAATAGGCGATGCCGATGCTGACGCCCACCGAAATCAAATGATCGTTGACCTCGTAGGGCTGATGAATCACTTGCTTCAGGCGATTGACGATTTTGTCCGCTTCGCGGTTGGATTCGATGTCTTCCATCAACACTACGAATTCATCGCCGCCCAGCCGCGCCACCGTGTCTTCGCCGCGCAACTCTTCCTTGATGCGGGCTGCGATCAGTTGCAGGATGCGGTCGCCAGTGATGTGGCCGTAGGTGTCGTTGACCGGTTTGAAGCGGTCCAAGTCCAGAAACAGCAGGGCCAGCCGCTTGCCGCTGCGATCCACGCGCGAGATGGCGTGCTGCAGCCGGTCGTAGAACAAGTTGCGGTTGGCCAGTCCTGTCAGGCGGTCGTGGTTGGCCAGGTAGAACAGCTGGTTTTCACGCTGGCGGCGGCCGTGCGCCAATTGCAGGTAGTGATGGGACACCAATAGCAGGCCGGTCAGCAGAGCCAGCGACAGGACCAGCAGCATGCCCCATTCGAATGTGCCGATCTGCCGCCAGCCCAGCTGCTGGTTGATGGTGAGCAAGAGCGGCTGATTGGCGCCGCCCAGCGGGTGGCGGGCTTCCAAGCGCGGGAACAGCAGGGTTTCCAAGGCGCTGGCGCGTTCGGGAC
>NZ_JAAOMA010000088.1:0-8440 GCF_011602385.1 Chromobacterium fluminis
CACCACCCCGCCGCTGCCCTCCTGCGGCACCGCGCTCACCCAGCGCTCCGCCTGCACCAAAGCCTGGTCCCGCGCGTTCACCATCTTCGGCTGGTAGGTCGCCACCCGCTGGTTGCGGCCGTCGTATTCGCTCACTGTCAGCCGCAGGCCGCTGTCCGGCCGGTTGATCGCCGCCAGGATCTGATCACGGCTCAATTGCCGCAGGTCCACGCTGTCCGATTCGATCTGCAGCGTGGCGTTGCCGTTGGCGTCGTACAAATAGGCGCGGGTGACGCCGCCGCTGTTGTTCCGGAACACCCGGCCGGCGCCGTCGTAGTCGGCGAACTCCTGCCACGCGCCCTTGCCGTTGGCGCTGGTACGTTTGCCGTCAATTTCGCCGTAGGCGTTGTAGCGCGTCTCGAAGCGCATCCTCGTCGCCTGGTCCCGTCTTTCGGTCTGACGGCCGGCCGCGTCGTAGCGGTAGCCGGTCACGTCGTTGACTTCGCTGCCGTCGGCCTGGCGCCGCGCCCGCTGGCTGCGGGTCAGTTGACCGGCGGCGTCGTAGTCGTAACGGATGCCATTGCCCATCGCGTCGGTCTGGCTCAGTAGCCGGCCGCCGGCGCCGTATTGATAGCGCACGATCTGGTCGTCGGCTTCGCTGGCCTCGTCCAGGCCGCGGCGAATCTGGCGGCTGAGCTGGTCCAGGCCGTTGTATTCGCTGTCGCTGGTCGGCCGCACGCTGCGGCCTTCGTAGTCGGTATAGGCGGCATCCTGACGTCGGGTTTCCCGGCCTTGCGCGTCGTAACGCCAGTCGGTGACCTGGCCGGCGGCGTCAGTCTTTTGCATCACCTTGCCCAGCGCGTTGTACTGATAACGGGTCGTGGCGGTTACCGTAAGTTGGGTTTTGCCGTCGGCGCTGGCCACTTTGAGCTTGAGGGTGCGTTCCGCGCTAATCCGGCCCATCCGGTCGTAGTCGGTTTCGCGCACGCGGTCGTCGGCGTGGGGCTTGAGTTGCTGACGCAGCGTGTCCAACGGGGTGGCGCTGTCGTAAGCGCCGCTCAGGGCGCTGGCGTAGCGGGTTTCGCGGATGGCCCGGCCGGCGGCGTCGTAGTCCCAGGCGGTGACGTAGCCGGCGGCGTCGACGCTCAGCAGTTTGCGGCCGGCGCGGTCGTAGTAGTGACGTTGGCTGCCGCCGCGGGCGTCAATGCTTTCCATCAGGTTGCCGTTGGCGTCGTAGCGCTGGCGGCTGATCAGGTCTTGGGTCGCCACTGTGTACTGGCCGCTGGCGGCGTCGCGTTGGCCGACGCTTTGTCCCGGCTGGCGGGTTTCGATCAGGCGGTTGTTGCCGTCGTAGTCGTAGCGGGTTTCGCGGACGTCGGCGGAGGCCGGCGCCGGCACGCCGCCGTCGGCCGGCAGCCCCACCAGACGGGCGTAAACGCGCTGCGCCTTCACATTGCCCGCCGCGTCGTAGTCCCACTCGCTGAGCACGCCGTCGCCGTTGCGCTCCGCCGTTTTACGCCCCAGCGCGTCGTAGCGGCTGCGGGTGATCTTGCCGTTGGCGTCGGTGAATTCGATCTGACGGCCGGCGGCGTCGTAGCGCCAGCTTTGGCTGGGGCTGACCGTGGCTTCGCCGCCGTCCAGGGTGTAGACCGGCAGCGCGTCGCTGGTCTGGCGGATCAGCCGATTGTTCGCGTCGTATTGGTAGCGGGTGGTGCGCTGCTCCGGCTTGCCTTCGGCTTCCACTTGCAGCGTGCGGTTGCCGAAGCCGTCGTATTCGAAGCGTTTGACGATGCCCAGCGGACTGGTCTCTTTGAGCACCCGGCCCTGCGCGTCGTGGACGTAGCGATAGCCGCCGTTCAGTTGGTTGGTGTAGGCGGTCTTGTTGCCCAGGCCGTCGTACGCCATCTTCTCGACACCGCCCTCGGCGTCGGTGATCGCCACCTGACGGCCCAGCTTGTCGCGGAGAATAGTGGTGACGGCGTCTCGAGCGGGCTCGGCCGGGATCATCGGCCGGCTTGCGGTCTTGAGCGTGGACACATTGACCCGATTGGCATGGCGGCTGATGCGCAGCACGTCGCCAAACGCATCGTACTCGGTCGTGGTGGCGCCGCCTTCGGGATCGATGTGCAGGGTCTGGCGGCCGAGCGCGTCGTAATAGTTGTAACCGCTGTAGCCGCGCGGGTCGGTGATCTTTATGGCCTTGCCGAAGGCGTCGTATTCGGTGACGGTGACGCCGCCCAGCGCGTCGGTTTCGCGGATCAGCCGGCCGAGCAGGTCGTAGTCGCGGCGGGTGGTGCGGCCGCCCGCGTCGGTTTCGGCGACGCGATTGCCTTGGGCGTCCAGTTGATAGCGGGTGGTAGCGGCCAGCTTGCCGCCGTCGCCGCGGGTTTCCTGGATCAGGCGACCGGCGGCGTCGTAAACGCTCCGGCTAACTTGATCTTGGGCGCTGGTTTTGATTTGAGCCAGCACGCTCCAGTCGTTCAGCGCCTGACGTACGTCCAGCGCGGCCGGACGTTTGAGCGCCAAGCGCCAGCCCATCAGATATCTGACCAACTCACCCCGGCTTCTGCCCTTTGACCCCAGGTTTTCCTGCCAGGTGGCTTTTTCAGCCTCGGACGGGCTACGCGTGGCAATCCGGCGAAACGCCCAATCTATGAAGCCGGCCTCATCCAATTTGCCGTATCGTTTTTCGAACTCTGGGCTGCTGAGCAGAGCTTGCGCCCGCTCGCTTTGACTCGCCGCTCTGGCATTGAGCTCATCCAGGTTTGCCGGAGCCCGTCCCAGGACATAAGCGTACAGGCGCTTATTGTAGTCCGCCCATTCTGCGTTGGCCGCCGCGCTGGTCTTGGCATCCGCTTCCGGCCATAGCCGCTGGGCGTAACGCCGCGTTTCCGTCACTTGGCCCGCCGCGTCGTAGCGGTAGGCGGTCACATAGCCGCTGGCGTCCACGCTATGGCTCAGCCGCCCTGCCGCATCGTATTGCTGGCGGCTGACCTGATCGCCATTGTGGTAGCCGGTGCCCTCCGCCAGCACGCGCCAGTCGTTCAAGGCCTGGGCAATGGCGGCGGACGGCGCCACCTGCTGTACATCGGCCTGCTGCAGCAGGCTCCAAAAAACGCCGCCACGGCTTTCGCCCTTGTCCAGCCGCGCTTTGGCCGCCTCCAGTTCTTGCGCGGTGCCGGCTCGGCTGTACACCGTCTGGTAGATCCAGGCGGCGAGCTTGGCGTTGTCTAGCTTGCCCACTCGCTTTTCGAATCCGGCGCTCGCCATCAGTTCGCTGGCCCGCGCCGCTGGGTCCGCCGCGGCTTTGTCGTGCAGGGCGCTGGGCGAGTCCGCCGCCCGACCGTACAAATAGGCGTACAAGGTCTGATTGACCTGCATCCAGGCCAGGTTGGCTATGCTCCGGTTGGCGTGCCGACGCGTCTCCACGATATTGCCCAGCCCATCGTAAGTGCGACGGGTGGCGTAGCCTTCCGCATCCACGCTGAATACGGCGCGGCCCGCGGTGTCGTAGGCAAAGAACTCTTTACGGTCGTTAGCCGAGCGCAGGATGTAGCCGCTGCCATCCGCCGGGGCTTGGTCAGCACGGTCTATCCGCGCCGGCATCTGATTGATGACGGTCTTTTTTTGCACCGGGTTGGCGTATTGAATCCGCTGTTGCAGCTGGCCGGCCGCGTCGTACTGATATTCGGTGGCGTAGCCGCGCGCGTCCCGGCTCAGCTGAAGCCGCCCCAGCGCGTCGTACAGTTGGAATTCCGCCCGATCCGAGCCGCTCATCACGAGATAGGCGCTGCTTGGCGCTCCAGTATCCGGGAGACTTCCCAGCCTGGCGACGGGCTGGCCGTCGCTGATCGTCCCTCTCACGCCCCTCGCATAGCGCGTGGTCCAGGCCAGGTTGCCGCTTTTATCGTAGCTGTAATGGGTCAGGTAGCCCTGGGGATCGATCCGTTGTTGCAGCCGGCCGGCTTTGTCGTAAACCCGCCGTTCGGTTTGGTCCGCCGCGCTGGCCTTCAGTTGCGGGCCAAGATCGGCCAGGTTCTCTACTGAGGCGAGAACGCCTGGTTTGAGCGCCTGGGCGTAACGGGTGGTGCGCAGTATGCGCCCCTCGGCGTCGTAACGGGTTTCGCTGACATAGCCCAACGGGTCGACGCTATACGTCTGCCGCTGATTGGCATCGTACGCATAGCGCGTCACCTTGCCGCCGGCATCGGTCTTGGACGTCACATTGCCGTTGCCGTCGTATTGGTAGCGGGTGCTGAGTTTGAGGCCATCGGGGTCCACCGTCTCTCTTACTCGTCGGCCGGCATTGTCGTATTGGTATTCGGTGGTCTTGGCCTGAGGGCTGCCGGCGGCTTCGGTCACGCGGATCCGCCGTCCCTGGCCGTCATAATGGTAGGCGGTGAGGAGTTTGAGGCCGGTGGCGTCGCGCACGGTTTCAATCACGCGGCCATTGCCGTCGTAACGGGTCTCGCTCACGCTGCCGTTGGCGTCGATCTGTCTCTGCACCCGTCCGCGGCTATCGTATTCCGTGCGGGTGCTTAGGTTCAGGCCGGTCGGGTCAATCGTACGCTGCAAAACACGGCCCACCGCGTCGTAAACGTAGACGGTGCGGATGCCGTTGGCGTCAAGGCTTTCAAACAGGCGCCCGGCGCTGTTGTAACGCCATTGTTCGCCGTAGCCCAGCGGGTTGTTTTGACGGATGAGACGGCCGTCGCGGTCGTATTGGTAGGTGGTGGCGTGACCGCGCCCATCGGTCACGATGACGATCTCGCCGTGGCCGTTGCGCTCTGTGACGGTGGCGATGCCGTTGGCGTCGGTGACGGTCAAGCGGCCGGTCTTGTCATCATAGACGGTGGTGGTGACGGCGCCCAGCGCGTCGGTCTGGGTCAGCGCGCGGCCGAAGGCGTCGTAGACGCTGCGCCGCCGGCCGCCCAGAGCGTCCTGGCTGACGATTTGCCGGCCCAGTTTATCGTATTCGCTGCGCTGAACCTGCCCTTGCGGATCGGTCTGTTCCAATGCGCGGCCAAAGGCGTCGTAGCGGGTGTGCTGCAGCAGCTTCAAGCCGTCGGCATCGTCTTGCTGCTGGATATTGAGGCCGCGGCGGTCGTACAGCAATTGCTGGCGGCCGCCGTCCAGCCGGGTGTGGTCCTGGCGTTCGCCAAAGGCGTTGTAGCTCCAGCGATCCGTCACACGTCCCAAGGCATCGGTCTGGCTGGCCAACGCGCCGCGCCGGTCGTAGCCATAGCTTTGGCGGCTGAAGCCGGCTTGGGCGAGTGAGGCCAGCAGCGGGGTGAGTTGGGATTGCGGCCCGCCGTTCAGGCCGGCCAGCTGCGCCGCGCTAAGCCGGCGCTCATAACTCAGTTGTCCTACGATTTGGCCGAAGGCGTCGTAGCGGGTGTCGCTGACTTCGCCCAGCGCATTGACGATGTGAGTCTGGAGGCCGGCTGCGTTATAGAAGTAAAGGGTGCGTTCGCTCTGGCCGTCTGCCCCGTTGGGGCGAAGGGTGGCGATGCGTTGGCCGGCGGCGTTGTAGTAGTGGCGGCTGCCCCAACGTTCCCACACGGCGTCCACCCTGGCTTGGCTGGGCGTTCCGCCCAGCGCCGCCAGCGCTTGGGCGCCTTCGCCGGCCAGTTCTGCGGTCAACCGGCCCTGTTTGTCGTAACGTTGCAGTTGGCTGCGACCATCCGTCCCCGCCTGGCGGGTGGTCCGGATCAGCCGGTCTTGGCTGTCGTAGGCGTAGCTGGTGATCAGACCATCGGGTTGCCGGACCTGGCGAGTGAGCCGGCCGGCGGCATCGTACTCATAGAGCAAGCCTTGGTCGTTGCCATGGACGGCGGGACGGCGCGCGGCCAGGGTGGCCCCGGTTTTAGCGCGGTTGGCGTAACGGATTTGTTGTTGGACGCGGCCGGCGGCGTCGTAGCGGGTTTCGCTCAGATAGCCTTCGGCGTCGACTTCAGCCACTTGCTGACCACGGCCATCGTAATAATAGGAAGTGGTCTGGTCTTGGGCGTGGGTCTGCGGCCGCAGCGCGCTCAAACCGCCGGCCGCGCGTTCTGCGCCGGCGGTCGCGTTGGCGTAACGAATGGAAGCAAGCCGTTGACCGACGCTGTCGTAACGATGCTCGATCAGATAGCCTTCGCCATCCAGTTCCGCCTGCAGCCGCCCCGCCTCATCGTAGAACCGGCGTTCGGTCCTATCTTGCCCGCTGGCGGCAACGCGGGCATTGGCCTCATTGAGGCTCAGCTCGCCGTCACGGGCTTGCAAGGCTTGTTGTTTCTTGGCGCCCAGCCACGCGGCGTAGCGAGTTGTGCCGATGATCCGGCCACTGCCGTCGTAATGGGTGTCGGCGACCGCCCCGCTGGCGTCGATGCTGCGCGCCAGACGCCCGGCGGCATCGTAGAGCAGGTGTTCAATGCGGTCGTCCGCGTGACCTGTGGGGCGCAAGGCGTCCAGCGTCCATTGCGACGGATCAGCGTTCAAGCGGCTCAAGTCGATGCGATTGGCGTAGCCGGTTCGGCGGATGAGTTGGCCTGCGGGGTTGTAGCGGTATTCAATAAGCGCGCCGGTGGGATCGATGTCCGCCTGCTTGCGCCCTTGCGCGTCGTAAAGCTGGTATTGCCGTTGACCGGTGGGATCGGTGCTGCGCAGCAGCCGGCCCATGGCGTCGTAGAGATAGTGGGTGCTGCCCAGCGGGCCCCCGGCGTCTTGTTCGGTTTGGGCGATCAGCCGGCCGGCGCTGTCGTACTGCCTTAGCGTGCTCAGGCCGTTGGCCAGGGTGACCTGGGTTTGCCTTTGCGCGTCGAGGTAAACGGTAACGGTGCTGTTGCCCAGCGCATCGGTCTGCCGCGTCAGGCGGTTAAGGCCGTCGTAACGGTATTGCACGCTGGCGCCGCGGCCATCCCATTGTTGCAGCACATTGCCGTTCTGGTCGTATAGATAACGGACTCTTTGCTCGCTGCCGTCGCGCAGCCCCTGGCCCTTGGCGTCTAGCTGGGCATAACGCACGGTTTCACTGACCAGGCCTCGCAAATCGTAAACGCTGTCGCTGCGTTGGATCTGCGCCGGCGGCTGGCCGGCCGCCCAGGCCGTCAGTTTGGCGGTGTCGGCCTTCTGCTGACCTGCGCTGTTCAGATAGCTCAGCTGGCTGACAGGCCGGCCCAGTGCGTCATAGCGCCATTCGGTGACGCCGCCGGCGGGGTCGATCCGGAAACGCAGCCGGCCCTTTTCGTCGTAAGCGTAGCGCGTCGTCTGCGCGCCGTCCGGGACTTGCGAGCCCGCGCCGTCCGGGTCCAGCCCGGTATGGCGGGTTTCGCTGAGCAGCCGGTTGGCGGCATCGTATTCCCGGAGCACGGTCTGGCCCAAGGCGTCTCGCTCCAAAACGCGGTTGCCTTGTCCATCATATTGGTAGTGGGTGGCTTGTCCGCGCGCGTCGGTCAGGCGCAGCAAGCGCCCTTGGGCATCATAGCTTGCGCGCAATTGAAGCTGCCCGCCTCTGCCGGCTTCCAGCAAACGGCCTTGCGCGTCATAACGCCAAGTGCTCTGCAAGCCGGCTGCATCCGTGATGGTGGTCTGTTGCTTGCCCACGTCGTAGTCGAAGCGGGTGCGGCGCACCACGCCATCGCGGTCGATATCGCGCACCTCCGCCACCCGCCACTCGTCCTTGACCTGGCTGTAGCCAAACTCCAGGCGGCTGCCGTCGCTCTGACTCAGGCTGGCCAGTCGGCTGGAATTCCCGTCATAGGCATAACGGGTGATGTAAACCTTGCCGTCATTAATACGGCCGTCTTCCGGGCTCAGGTCGACGCTGACGCTGCTAAGCCGCTGTTGCGCATCGTAGCCATAGCGCACCCGGGTACGGGTCTGGCTGGCGCCGTTCTCGGTCCACAAGGTCCGCAACTGCGTGATATTGCCTCGGGCATCGTAGTCTATGGCCAGTTGCTCGCCGCCCGAGCTGTCCAGCCGCACCACCCATCCGGCGGCGTTGTAAACCACTTGCAGGGTTTTGCCGTCGCGGTCGCGCTGCAGCAGCAGCCGTCCGCCCGCCGCCGCGTCGTAGGTTTCAGTGGTCTGGCTCGCGCCATCGGTCCAGGTCCATTGCTGACGCGCGGCATCGTAGCGCAGCAGATCGTCGGCTCCTGGTCCGTCCTGCCCCACATACGCCTGGCGGGCGACATCGTAGCGGTAGGTCACGGCGGAGCCGTCTTCGCCAATACGGCGCACGGTGCTGCCCGCTTGGTTGAATCCGCCTTGGCGGCCGGTCACCTGACGCGCGGCGCCCAATCTCCAGACGCCGGGGTCCTCTCCGACCTGACCTTGGCTGTTGTAAGTGCGCAGCAAGCTCAGATCGAGACCGGCGCTCTTCAGGAATTCGTCGCGTTGTTGCAGCAGCAGATTGCCGTTGCTGGCGTTGACATAGACCTTCTCGCCGCTGCGGCCAAAGGCGGCCTCCCCCAATTGCCCC
>NZ_JAAOMA010000089.1:0-8329 GCF_011602385.1 Chromobacterium fluminis
CGACTCCTGGCTGTTTGCGACGCGGGCGCAGTTTGAAGAACTGGCGCTGGACGCCTCGGGCCCCAGCGACTGGAAGCCGGCCCTGGTGACCGATGCGGCCGACCAAGTCACCCACCAAAGCTACGACGCCGCCGGCCGCCTGATCCAGGAAACGCGCGGCGAGGGCAAGCTGCAGGCCTCCACCACCTACCAGTTGGACGCCAAAGGCAATCGCCTTGCCGAAACCGACGCCAATGGCCACACCACCCGCCGCGACTACGACGCGCTGGGCCGCAAGGTGCGCGAAACCGACGCGCTGGGCGGCGTCACCGTCACCGAATACGACGCGGCCGGCAACGCGGTCAAGATCACAGATCCACGCGGCTACAGCGGCTACAACTATTACGACGCGCTCGGCCGCCAGACCCTGCACATCGATCCCGAAGGCTATGCCACCGCCACCGAGTACGACGCGCTCGGTCAGACCACCCGCATCACCCGCTACGCCCAACGTGTCGACACCGCCGCGCTCAAACCCGGCCTGACGCCGACCCTGATCGTCGATGCCCAGCGCGACGCGGTGACCCGGATCGAACACGATGCGCTGGGACGGCAAACCGTCCTCACCGACGCCGAAGGCGGCGTCGAGCGGATGGAGTACGACGGTCTGGGCAACAAGACCGCCTACACCAACCAACTGAATGGTGGCTATCGCTACGTCCACGACGCGCAGGGCCGGGTGCTCAAAGAGACCAGTCCGCTGGGCATCGTCAAACGCTTCGAATACGACGGCTTCGGCAACCGCACCCTGCAAGTGGAAGCCGAGGGCAAGCCGGAACAGCGCACCACCCGCTACCAATACGACGCCAACAACCGGCTGATCCGCCAGACCAGCGACGCGCTGCCGATCTTCACCCTGGACGGCGGCGAAGCCACGGTCAGCCCGAGCCAAAGCTGGCGCTACGACGCCGCCGGCCGGCAGATCGAATTCACCGACGCCAACGGCAAGATCACCCGCAGCCGCTACGATGCGCTGGGGCGTAAAACGGCGGAGCGCAACGGCGACGGCGTGTTGAGCGAATGGGACTACGACGCGGCGGGCAACATCCTCGTCCTGCGGGTTTACGCCAGCCCGGTGGGCCTGCCGGCGGACGGCGGCGTGCCGGCGCCGGCGAACGCCGATGTTCGCGAAACCCGTTACGTTTACGACGGCAACAACCGCCTGATCGAAACCCGCCTGCCGGGACAAACCGTCGGTCAGGGCGATGCGGCCAGCGGCCAGTACACCGTGGCGACCCAAGACCTGATCAGCGGCCAGCGCTACGACGCCAACGGCAACCTGATCGAAACCACCGACGCCCGCGGCGGCCGCAGCCACCACTACTACGACCGCGCCGGCCGCAAACGGCTGAGCGTCGACGCCGCCGGCTACGCCACCGCCTGGGACTACGACGCCGCCGGCCGGGCCATCCGCGAAACCCGCTACGCCAGCGCCCTGAGCGGCGCTTACGACAGCGCCACCCCGCTGGACACGCTACGCCAGCAACTCCAACCCCACGCCGACGACCGCGTGCGCGAAACCGACTACGACCGCATGGGCCGCATCAGCGTCGAGCGCAGCCTCGGCGTCCAGATAGCCAGCGCCGACGGCCAAAGCCAGAACGTGGTCACCGCCACCACCCGCTACCAGTACAACGCGCTGGGCAAGGTGACGCAAAAGACCGACGCCGCCGGCCAGGTCACCGACTGGCGCTACGACGCGCAAGGCCGGGAAACTCGACGTCAGGACGCCGCCTATACCGACTACGAAGGCCGCAGCGTGCGGCCGACCAGCGACAGCGAATACAACGGCCTGGACCAACTCAGCCGCCAGATCCGCCGCGGGCTGGACGAGGCCAGCGAAGCCGACGACCAGATCGTGCGCTACCAATACGGCGCCGGCGGCCGGCTACTGAGCCAGAGCGACGCGATGGGCAATACCATCCGTTACGACTACGACGCCGCGGGTCAGCTGACCCGAACCCAGCGATCGCGACGCCAGGCCGACGGTAGCGAAGTCAACGACGTGACCGGCTACCGCTACGACGCGGCCGGCCGCCAGACCGAAAGACGCGACCAGGCGACGGGGATGCGTTTCGAAACCCGTTACAACGCCTACGGCGAGATCGCGGGCAAACGCACCAGCGCCGACGGCCAGGGGGCGTGGCAGGAGTTCGCCGACTACGATGGCGCCGGCCGGGTGTTTCGTCGCAACGAAGGCGGGGTGACGCGCGCCTACCTGTACGACGCCAACGGCAACGCCACGTTGCAGATCGAGTCAGACAGCGTGGACCTGAGGCAATTGAGCCGTGATCAGATCCTGGCGGCGATCAACCGGCCGGACAGCGGCCTGCGGTTGACGATCAGCGAATACGACGGCCGCAACCAACGGGTACAGACCAAACAGCCGAAGATGGTGAACGCGCGGGACCAGGCCTTGGTGCAGGCGGAGCGCTGGGTGAGTGCGGTGCCGCAGGAGGGCAGCGGCGGGGTGGTGACGGCGGGGTCTACGAAGGCGCCGGGCGTGGCGGTGGAGAAGAATCCGCTGGTGGGGGGAACGGTTGGAGTTGGGGTTGGCGGAAATAAGGTAACAATTACGTCGGCTTCATTTTTTGGAGTACAGGAGAAGCTGGTTCGCGTTGGGGACACTTATAATGGCTCCAGAAAAATAGCTGAAGGATTTTTGATAAAATTTAATCTTGAGCGAGAGTTTCCTGAGTTGGGGAGTGGGAAGTTCCATATTCGGTTGAAAGCACGAGAAAAAGTGTGGCTTTATGCCCCCGGTCAGGTCCCACCGGATATTAATTGGGAAGGGAATGGATTTTCGGATGGAGGAGGGAAGTCATTCTCAGTGTTCGTGACTATGGAGAAACTGAGAGAGTTTGGCTTTCCTCTGGTAGATATAGGGTTTGTCGATGTGCCATATGTGTTTTCAGTGAGCTTTGATATTTATAAACAAACGGAGGCTGGTGATGTTTTTATTTCTAGTTTCGAAAGTGATAAATATATATATCATGAGATGCCAACCGTAACAGCTTGGAACCTTGGTGCAGTTGATGTAACAAAAGCAACATGGGTTGGTGGTCGTGTGGATGCTCAAAAAATCCATTTCCAAGCCCAACCTACCTCCGCTACACGGATGTATCTATATACTCGCCCGGCTGGCAGCAATGCTGGTTGGCAGTATGTCGAAGTGCCACGCATGCAGAGTAACGGCCGGGATATGGAGGGGTGGTTCGCCCTCGACTGGTCCGGCATGGCGCGCCAAGCGTACGAATTCCGCTATGTCGCCATGGACGCCGCCGGCAAGGTGCTCAACACCCGCCAGGGCACGATGAACCTCAACGACAGCGCGCCCACCATCTCCCAAAGCGAGGCCGCCGTCGACAGCGCCTTCATGTACAACACCGGCTGGGTCAATCTGACCCGGCTCGGCGAGGCCGCGGTGTCCTCGCGGCTGCGTTTCCGCACCCCGGGCGGCGAGTGGGGCGCCAGCCAGGTGCTGGCCGCCACCGGCATCAAGGGCTGGTTCCAGTTCCTGCCGTCCAACTACGGCCTGGCCGCCGGCCAGACCTGGGAGTATGAGCTCGAGCGCCTCGACGCCAACGGCCAGTCGCTGGGCGCGGTGGTCGGGGCCTTCCGCCCCGGCGAAGCGGCTTCCATCACCCAACCGGTCGCCTGGCGCGACCAGCCGCAGATCGTTCACATCGGCGGCAATCAGCCGGCGGCGGCCACCCGCGGCCTGATCCGCTACCGCAGCGCCGGCGGCGCCTGGGCCGAAGCGCCGCTGAGCCGCGCCGCCAACGGCGAATGGGACTGGGACAGCAGCGTGCTGGCCAAGGGCCTGAGCGCGCCGACGGTGTATGAGTTTGAATACCAGCTGTTCGACGCCAAGGGCCTGATGCTCAACCGCGCTGGCGGTCAACTGACGCTGGGCGGCGCCGCCGTCAGCGTCAATACCAAGGGCCTGACGCTGCCGCTGATGGTCAGCTTCAATCCGCCGCAGACCCAGGCCGCCCAGCTCTTGCTGTCCTACCGGAGCAAGGGCAGCCAGGGCGCCTGGACCCAGGCGGTGCTGAGCCGCAACGCCCAGGGCCAGTTCGCTTTGAACGCCGACGCGCTGGCCGCCGGCGACTACGAGTACCGCTACCAGCTGGCCGACGCCCAAGGCGCGCTGCTGACCGGCGCCGATGGTTCGGCGCTGGACGTCAGCGGCTATCTGCGCCGTAACAGCGGCGTCGACACCACCCGTCTTGATTGGGTGATCACCGGCACCAGCCAGAGCGAGCACAACATCCTCCGTCGCCAGCAGTACAACGCCTTCGGCGAAGTGAGCAGCGAAACCGACGGCCGCGGCAACAGCACCACCTTCGAGTACAGCGCCTTCGGCCAACTGCTGGCCAAGCAAGACCCGCAAACCGTGATCGTCGCGGCCGGCGACAAGGCTCCGCCGCCGGTGCGCACCCAGTACCGTTACGACGCGCTGGGCAATCTGGTGGCCACCGTCGACGCCAACGGTCAGCTCAACCGTCAAAGCTGGCTGGCCGGCGGCGAACGGGGCCAGGGCAAGAGCGGCGGCGAGGCGCACGCCGACGGCGGCGTCAAGCAACTGGGCTACGACGTGTTCGGCAATCTGCGTGTCAGCGTCGACGAAATCGGCCGCCGCAGCGATTACCGCTACAACGCCAACAACCAGCTGATCAGCTACAGCCAGCCCCTACGCGCCGACGGCCGCCGCGGCGTTGACGAATACGACTACGACAGCGCCGGCCAACGCATCGCCCATCGCAACAGTGCCGATGGCCACACCACCCTAAGCGCCAGCACCCAATACGACAGCCTGGGCCGGGTGCTGGCCACCGTCAGCGCCGCCGGGCGCCGGGTGAGCTACCGCTACCAGTGGGACGCCGCCATCGCCGGCGCCGGCGGCATCGTGGTGGGCGGCTGGCGCAGCGTCAAGACCGACGCCAACGGCCGTAGCCAGACCGACGACGTCAGCCTGTTCGGCCATAAGGTGGCCCATGTCGACCTGGGCAACCACCGCTTCAGCTACCGCTACAACCACGCCGGCCAGGTGGCCGAACAAAGCGGCAGCACCGGCCAGCACATCACTTACCAGTACTACGGCAACGGCTATCTGAAGAGCTTGTCCGACCACGCGCTGGACAGCTACACCCTGTATGAATACGACAACGACGGCAACAAGACCTTTGAAGGCTATACCAGCCTCAACAGCCAGAGCCGCGAGTTCTACCAGTACGCCAGGATAGAGTACGACGCGCGCAACCGGGTGACTCTGATCGAGGATCCCAAATTCCTGATCACCTACCGCTACGACGCCGTCGGCAACCGCCTCAACGTCAACAGCGTCTACCACGACGGCGTCGACGGCCAGAAGCGGACCCAGGATTACTGGTACCGTTACGACAGCATGAACCGCTTCGTCACCACCAAGGGCAGCAAGATCGACGGCCAGATCAGCCGCGGCCCGCAAGGCGGCGACGGCGTCGACATCCTCTACAACGCCGCCGGCGAACGGGTGCAGGCCATCAACGCCTCTGATGGAACCACCGAGACCTATACCTACAGCGCCGACGGCTATCTGGAGAGCACCCGCATCAATGGCAAGCTGGCCTCCCAGCGCGACAACGACCTGCTGGGGCGCGCCACCGCATACCGCGAATACCGCTGGAACGGCGACGGCGGCGTCAGCAGCCAGACCCAGTCCCGCTACGACGCCGACCACAAACTGCTGCAGCAAACCCGCGACGGCGCTAGCACCCTCTACTACTACCTGGCTGATGGCACTCTGGACCGTAGCGTGCAGCCCGATAGCGCCACCACTGTGACCAGTTACTACGGCTATGAATGGTGGGATGAAGCCAAGCAGAGCACCATCACCGCCCAGCCGTACAACAAGGACGCGCCGGGTTGGCAGCCGGGCTACTCCCATCTGCGCTACAACGTCAACGGCCACCTGATCGAAGCACGCGACGAAGCCAAAAACCGCAGCCTTCGCTACGTCAACAACGCCCAGGGCCTGGTGCTCAAGCGCGAGGAAATCGCCAGCGGCAGCACCTACAAACGGCAGGACTACTACTTCCTGGACGGCAAGCAGATCGGCTCGGTGGGCAATGACGGCGCCAGCCGGGTCGACTACGCCCAGGCCTTGGCGCAAAGCCAGATCGGCAACCGCAAAGACCAGTACCGCGAAGGCCAGCCGGTGAACAGCGCCGACTTCGACCAGAACTACGAACCGATCGGGCCGAACTACCCGGGGCAGACGCCGGGCTTCGTCACGGTGAAGGCGGGGGACACCCTGCAAAGCCTGGCGGCGTCGCTGTGGGGCGACCAGGCGATGTGGTATCTGCTGGCGGACGCCAACAGCTTGAGCGGCAGCGAGCCCTTGGCGGCGGGTCAAGTGCTGACAGTGCCGAACAAAGTGACGAATGTGCACAACAACAGCGGCACTTACCGGGTGTATAGCCCGGGCGAGGCGATTGGCGATGTGACGCCGACGCTGCCGGATCCGCCGCCGCCGCCGCCGCAGGATGGTGGCGGTTGTGGAGGGGTTGGGGCCATCTTTGTTGCGGTTGTTGCGGTCGTTGCGGTGGTGATGACGGCTGGCGCGGCAGCGCTTGCAATGGCTGGCACATTGAGCACTACCTTTGCGGCGGGTGGCTTAGGTGCAGTCATGGCCGCCGGTGGTTCAGTGCTAGCTGGTACAGCAATAGGAGGGCTGAGTGCGGGCGCACTGATGGGGGCTGCGGCTATCGGTGGTGCAGTAGGCTCCATCGTCAGCCAGGGTGTGGCGATGGCAATGGGGATGCAGGACCGCTTCTCCTGGGGGCAGGTGGGGCTGTCGGCGTTCTCGACGGCGGCGACCGCCGGCCTGGCGGGGGCGTCCAACACCTCCTCTTTGTCGGCCTTTGCCGGCAAGGGGCTGGGCGAGACGGTGGCGCGGACGATGGCGGTCAACGCGATGACCCAGGGTGTGGGCATGGCCACCGGGCTGCAAAAGTCCTTCAACTGGACCTCGGTGGCGGCCAGCGGCGCGGCGGCCGGGGTCAGCGGTTGGATGGGCGACAGCCTGGGCTGGAGCAGTGAGGATCCGGTGGCCGGCGTTGGCTACGGCACGTTGCGCGGCCTGGTATCGGGCGGCATCCAGTCGCAACTGACCGGCCAGCGACCGAACTGGAGCGCGATCGCGGCGGAATCGTTTGGCAGCGCGTTGGGTGACCAGGTGGTGAACGGCATCCAAAGTCAGGATAGGGCGCGACAACAGCAGAAGGCGGCGTTTGCCAAACAGGTACGCGACTGGGGCTTTAGCGGCCGGGCGGAAGCCCTGGTGCCGGCATGGCTCAGCCTGGATTCGGTGGGCAACGAGGCTGCTTATGCTGTGGTGGACGACGAGCCGGTGGCGCAACGCGCGACAGCGGCTAAGGCTGCTCCTGATCCGGCTCGTTCGAGTGCAATGAAGGGTAAGGTAAAGCCTCACAATTCAGCCAAAGCTCAAACAGAGTATGCTGCGAATTGGAAACTGCCAACAGCAGAAAGTGAAGCGCTGAACAATGTCTATTTTGAGATGTTGTTGGGCTTGCCGATGCTAGGGAGAACGGTGGTTGCAGAGGGCGCTAGCCTAGCTAGTAAATTTACGACGGCTATTTTTGGAGGGGGGATAAACTATGGGGCACAGAGGGTGTTCAATCCAAATCAACCTGTGAATTGGCTAGATGTTGGGCTAGGGACTGTTGGGGGGTGGTGGACGAATGGTGCAAGCTTGACAGGAACGGTTGTATTCAATACTTATGCCGCTAGTGTAAGTTCTGGCTTTCAGGGGCAGGACCCTTTGCCTGGTATGGCTGGTGCCGCAGCAGGTAGTGTTGTTGGTTTTGGTATTGGTAGCGTTGTAGCTAGACAACTAAATTTGAAGCTGAATCCATGGTATCGGTCAGACTGGATAACCGTTGGACCATATGAGGTAAAGGGATGGAATCAGCCGAGCGGGCTTCCCTCTTTTGTTGGTAATAATCTGGGTGGAATTACTCAGGAAGCAACTGGGGGCAATGTTGTTAATGCGTTACAACGTAATGGAGAGAAGAAGTGATTGTGTTTTTAAAGTTTTTTTTGACTAGGTTACTCGTGCAAACTCTTTTGTTTGTATTGATTTTTGTTTTTGGTTATATTTTTGCTATTTTTGCTTCACCAATTATTTCTTGGCCTTTTGTTGGGTATTTTAATTGGAATCTAGATCAGGGGCTTTTTTTTAGGGCGCTCAAGTGGGCAGTTATTTCAGGGGGGGCTTCAGGGG